>JALORT010000421.1 GCA_025458755.1 Methylotetracoccus sp. | reverse complement strand
GACTCACGAAGTACCGCAGCGGGGTGGGATTGCCGTCGCTGAGCGAGGCGCGGCCGAACACCCCCCAGCCCCGATTCGGACCCTCCGACGAGCGGACCAGATACTGATCGAACCCGTGGAACAACGTGTAGGAGTTGGGGATGGTCGGCAGCCCCGGGACGGTTGGTTCCGGGTATACTCCGGGCGGCGGTTCACCGAAACGCAGGTCGGTCAGCGGGACATGCTTCCACAAGACGCCGATATGCTGCTGTCCCGGAAGACCGAAGAAGTGGGTATCCACCTTCACTTCGCTGCCCGCGATGACCCCTTTCGAGAACAGGGATCCCAAGTCTAGAGCTTCAGCCGTCTGGTCCCTGGCATCGTAGACGAAGGCCGTCACGCGGCCCCAGTCCTGCGGTGATACTGCGGCGAAGGTGAAGGCGGAATAGGGCAGGCCGAGCAGAAACGCCGGGTTGGCGACCAGCGCCTGGTTGACGAACTGATCGGTGCCGTCGCCGCCGGCGAAGATGTCCTGATCGACCGCGCCGAGCACGTCGCGTTTGCCGGCCACCAGCACCAGCCGTTTCGAGATCGGTTGGGTGTACAGAAAGTTCGTCAGAAACAGCGTGCCCGGCTCATTGGGGCGCGGCGGCAGGGCGGCCGGGAACACCGCCGGGGCGAAGGAACCGACGCGGAGCCCGACGTTGCCGAACTGGCCAAACCAGTGTTCGGCGCGGACCAGCAAGCGTCCGTGGGGTAAGCCCACGAGCTTGTCCAGATCGAAAATCAGCTCGTATTCGCCGCGGCCGGTGTAGGCGAAGCTGTCACCTTGCCCCAGCGGCGCCGGCACCGGACGGTTGATCCCGCCGGCGACGCCGAAGCCGAAATGGGTCACCCGCGCGCCAAACGTGACGCCCTTGTCTTCCAGGAACGAGCGGGCACCGAACCAGTCGCCGGTCAGGGTGGGTCGGCTCCAGAGGTCGCCGTCAGGGTCCGTGACGGCGGGCTCGGTGCTCGGCCTCTGCGCTGCAGACGCCGCCGTGCGGTCGGACTGCGTCTGTTCGGCAAGCAGGCTGGGGGAGTGCTCCGCTGCCCGGCAGGGCGAACCTCCGAGCTGCGACAGCGCGATCAGGCCCACGAAGCCGGCGATCGCTCCCCGCGGGGGGCCGCGGGACAGCCATCGTGCGCAATCCGATCGGACGCGCCGTCGGATGCAAGCGGGGGTGCCCCGCAGACGCTCCTCAACGATCGCCGAGCGCACGAGTCGGTCCCAAAGCGCTCGCTGCAGTCTACCGCGGGCGTCGCTTTACCAGTACGCGGTCAGACCGAGAAACGGCCCGTTCAAGGTGGCGCGGGTCCGGACCGGGACCCGTTCACCGCCGTTCACCTCATAGCGCAAGGCCTTGTAGCCGGCCTGGATTGACAGCGGCAGGTCGCCTGCGTTCAGGCGGTAACCGAGCATGCCGAGCACGCCGCCGGTAAACGACACGCCATCGGCACCGAAACCTCCGAGATTGGCATCAGTCAACAGGAAGAGGTCCTGCGTGATATCGACGATGAAACGCCCACCGATCTGCGGGCTGGTGAAGGCATGATCCATCGCGAAAGTGCGGGACAGGCCAACGCCGGGGGCGGTTAGGGTGAAGCTGTTGTCGAGCCACAGCGTCCGCGCGCCGGCGTAGACATCCAGCCGGTTGGGCCGTCGCTCGCCATGCAGGGTCGGTGCCTCGTCCGCCGTGGGTCCGACCAGACGGTACATCAGCCCGTAATCCATCACGCCCAGTTCGCTGTCCACCCCGCTCCCGAAGCGCTGAAATTTCGGGTCGAACGCCAGGCTGATGTAGTTGCCGTCCAGGTAGAGACCGAAGCGCTCATAGTGCGCTTCGAAACGGCCCATGAAGCCGATCGGAAAACGCCGGGAATTCTCGGCCAGGTCGATGAAGCTGGCGTCGACCGAACGGCTGAGCGGCCCGGCCGAAAAGCTACCGCTCAAGCCCGATATCCAGGTGTACAGGGAAAGATTGAAGGCCCAGGGGCTGTTCGGTTCTTCCGAGGACTCTTCAGCCTGGCTCTGCGCTCCAAACACGAGCAGCGACAGCAGGATCAGCGGACTCAAGCGAGTCCCCATCGAGCCTGCGCCAGACATCGGGCGCGTGTTCCCGCGGTTCGATGAGGCTTTAGCCATACTTCACTCCCAATATCAATGCGGCTCAATTCCAGCGGTCGGGTGCGACGTGCGATGACTTCAAAGTGTTGCTGCGCGAGTCTTTGCACGTCAAGGCGGGGTCTCGTCCACGCTGCTATCGACACGAAATATTCAATTCACCACCGGCTCATTTGTCAATCCGACAGAATGTCAGGTTCGAGCCAAGTATTTCCGGCGGCGAGGCTATCTCGGTGCGGCTTCGTTCATTTCCCGCCCACCTCGATTTCCGTTTGCTGGACGTTTCCCGATAACCCCCTCACGCCACCCACCCGATCGCGGGCCCCGGTTATGAACGCACGAAGCCGCCGGGCAACGCCTCGCCGGGATGCAGCCTCCGCCATGCTCGCGTCCTACCCGCCGACCAAGCCTGACATTGTGGCATATCCACAATGCCTTGAATAACAAGGAGGTGGCAGATGGCTCGGTGTTTCAGCATGCGCATCTGGCAGGCCTCTTCCGCGCGCCGGCCGCCGTCCGGAACGCATTTCGTCGATAAAGTAATGGCTTACAGGAGTCATCCCCCCGATGGCACAACGCGTGCAGCAACCGCGCGCGGAGTGATGCGCGGAGTACGCGTCGCACTCTGGACCCCGGTCGGTTCGATCGGGCGTTATCGCCAACCAAGCGTTTTCGAAGGTTACCTAATGATTACCAAGTGTATTGCTGCCGCTGCTCTGTCCTCCTTGATCGCCGCCGGCACCGCCGTTGCGGCCGAACAAGAGGGCATGAGCGGCATGTCCGGTATGGAAGGTCAGAAAGGCATGAGCGGCATGTCCGGTATGGAAGGCCAGAAAGGCATGAGCGGCATGTCCGGC
>JALORT010000047.1 GCA_025458755.1 Methylotetracoccus sp. | reverse complement strand
GATCGGCACGATGATTCTGGCCGGTGATCTGATGTGGATCGTGTACCGGATCGTGCAGGGCTGGACCCGGCTCACCGCCGAGAAACCGGTCGGGCCATCGTCCGCCGATGCGTCCCGCTCGAATTGACAGCACCGGGCCTCGCGATTATCGTTCACGGTTTTAGCCAGGCTTCTGGACCTCCCGGTGAGGCGGCGAGAGCTGCGGGAGCCGGAAATAGCCTGCCGCCCGAGTCCTGAATGGAAGAATTTCAGCGCATCAAACGACTGCCGCCCTATGTCTTCAATATCGTCAATGACCTGAAGGCGAAGGAACGTGCGAGCGGCAGCGACATCATCGATTTCGGCATGGGTAACCCGGACCGCCCGACCCCGAAGCACATCGTCGACAAGCTGACCGAGGTTGCCCAGAAGGGCAATACCCATCGTTACTCCGTATCGCGCGGCATCCCGCGCCTCAGGCGGGCGATCTGCAACTGGTACCGGGACCGCTACGGCGTCGAACTCGATCCGGATTCGGAAGCGATTGTCACGATCGGTTCCAAGGAAGGGTTGGCGCATCTGGCGCTGGCGACGGTGGGGCCGGGTGATGCCGTGCTGGTTCCCAATCCGGCGTACCCGATCCATCCCTACGGTACCGTGCTGGCGGGCGCGGATGTGCGGCATGTACCGCTGGTCGCCGGCGTCGACTTTTTCGAAGAGCTGGAAAAGGCGATCAAGACCTCGTGGCCCAAGCCGAAGATGCTGATCCTGAACTTTCCCGGCAACCCGACGACCCAGTGCGTCGAACTGGATTTTTTCGAGAAAGTCATTGAGATGGCCCGGGAATACCGAATCTGGGTCATCCACGATCTGGCGTATGCGGATCTGGTGTTCGATGGTTATGTTGCACCCTCGATTCTGCAGGTTCCGCACGCCACCGAGGTCGCCGTGGAATTCTTCACGTTGTCGAAGAGCTACAACATGCCCGGCTGGCGTGTCGGCTTCATGTGCGGCAATCCTGAACTGGTCGCCGCGCTGGCGCGGATCAAGTCCTACCTGGATTACGGCATGTTCACACCGATCCAGGTCGCGGGAATTACCGCGCTGGAAGGACCGCAGGACTGCGTCGGCGAGATTCGCGAAGTCTATCGCTCCCGCCGGGACGTGTTGTGCAGCGGCCTGAACTCGATTGGCTGGATCGTGGAAAAGCCCAAGGCGACGATGTTCGTCTGGGCACCGATTCCGGAACCGTACCGCGAACTGGGTTCCCTGGAATTCGCGAAGAAACTGATGCTGGATGCCCAGGTGGCCGTTTCACCGGGTATCGGGTTTGGTGAGTTCGGGGACGACCACGTGCGTTTCAGCCTGATCGAAAACGAGCACCGCACCCGCCAGGCCATCCGCGGCATCAGGCATATGCTGCGCCGGGACCATGCCGTATGATCCAAGGTGTCAGGGTGACGATGAGGAAGCGCTGTTGAAACCGGTCAAAGTCGGTCTGCTCGGGCTGGGTACCGTCGGTGGCGGCACCGTCAATGTGCTGCGGCGCAACGCCGACGAGATTGCCCGCCGCGCCGGCCGGGAGATTCAGATCACCCGCATCGCCACGCGCAATCTCGCCAGGGAACGTATCTGTGACACCGCCGGCATCGTGGTCACGGACGACCCGCTCGCGGTCGTCGACGATCCAGACATTCAGATTGTCGCCGAACTGATCGGGGGTGAAACCCCGGCCAGAGAACTGGTGCTGCGTGCGCTCAATAACGGCAAGCATGTGGTGACCGCCAATAAAATGCTGATCGCGCTGCACGGCAATGAGATTTTCGCGGAAGCGGGGAAAAAAGGACTGATGGTGGCGTTCGAGGCGGCCGTAGCCGGCGGCATACCGATCATCAAGGCGCTGCGCGAAGGCTTGGCCGGCAACAAACTGGAGTGGGTCGCCGGGATCATCAACGGCACCTGCAACTTCATTCTGTCCGAGATGCGCGACAAGGGCCGGGAATTCGCGGATGTGCTGCAGGAAGCGCAGGCGAGGGGTTATGCCGAAGCGGATCCGAGTTTCGATATCGAAGGTATCGACGCGGCGCACAAACTCACTATTCTGGCCTCGATCGCCTTCGGCATCCCTCTTCAGTTCTCGAAAGTCTATGTGGAAGGCATCACCGGAATCACGGCGCTGGATGTGGCCTACGCCGAAGCGCTGGGTTACCGGATCAAGCTGCTGGGGATTGCCCGGCGGGCGGCCCGCGGCATCGAACTGCGTGTACATCCGACCCTGATCCCGGAACGGCGCCTGATCGCCAACGTCGCCGGGGTGATGAATGCCATCCTGGTCAAAGGCGATGCGGTCGGACCAACGCTCTATTACGGCGCCGGTGCCGGCGCCGAACCCACGGCATCGTCGGTCGTCGCCGATCTGGTCGATGTTGTGCGCATGCTGACGTCCGATCCCGAAAACCGCGTTCCCCACTTGGCCTTCCAGCCGCAGTCGATCTCGGACATTCCGATCCTGGCGATCGAAGACGTGGAAAGCGCCTATTATCTGCGGCTGAACGCGGAAGACCGGCCCGGCGTGCTGGCTGATATTGCCCGAATTCTGGCCAACCAGGGCATCTCGATCGAAGCGCTGATTCAGAAAGAACCCCTGGCGGGCGAAAGCCATTTGCCGATCATCATGATCACCCATCGGGTACTGGAGCGTGAACTGAATGCGGCCATCCGGCAGATCGAAGCGCTGCAGACGATCAAGGGACCGGTCAACCGCATTCGTTTGGAAACCCTGAACTAGTCCTTCGGTGCCGACTCTCTCTTGCTTGAGAGAGCACCGTGGCTAACCACCCCCCTATTTTCATGCCGACTGGAACACGCTATACCGGACTCATCGAACATTATCGGGACCGTCTGCCCGTGACCGAGCGGACCTGTCCGATCAGCCTCGGCGAGGGAAATACACCGCTGGTCCGGCTTTACAACCTCCCGCGCCGGCTCGGCAAGGACGTCGAACTGTACGCGAAGTTCGAAGGCCAAAACCCTACCGGCTCCTTCAAGGACCGCGGAATGACGATGGCGGTCAGCAAAGCGGTCGAAGATGGCAGCCGCGCCATCATCTGCGCGTCCACCGGCAACACCTCGGCGTCCGCCGCCGCCTATGCAGCCCGCGCCGGCATCACTGCCTTCGTGCTGATTCCCGACGGCAAGATCGCGATGGGTAAATTAGCTCAGGCGATGATGTACGGCGCGGTCATCATTCAGATCCGCGGCAATTTCGACGCCGGCATGCGACTGGTCAAGGAAGTCGCAGACCACGCCCCGGTCACGATCGTGAATTCCATCAATCCGTTTCGGATCGACGGTCAAAAGACCGCAGCGTTCGAGATCGTTGACGCGCTCGGACGGACGCCCGACTTCCACTGCCTGCCGGTCGGCAACGCGGGGAACATCACCGCGTACTGGAAGGGCTACAGTGAATATGCCGTCGGTACGGACACCCATCCGCCGGTCACCGACAGCCGTCCGGTCATGCTCGGGTATCAAGCCGCAGGTGCGGCGCCGTTCGTCGGCGGCGCGATGATCGACCACCCGGAGACCCTCGCCACGGCGATCCGCATCGGCCATCCGCAGTCCTGGGAACAAGCCTGGCGCGCGCAGCAGGAATCCGGCGGCTGGTTCGCCAGTTTCACCGACGCACAAATACTCGCCGCGCAGAAGCTGCTGGCCGAAAGGGAGGGTATCTTCTGCGAACCGGCTTCCGCCGTGTCCATCGCCGGGGCGCTGCACGACATCGAACAGGGCAAGATCGTGGAAGGAAGCTGTGTGGTCTGCACGTTGACCGGCAACGGTCTGAAAGATCCGGACACGGCGATCGCCCAATGCACCGCGAAACCGCTCACGGTGGAGGCGGAACTCGATGCGGTGAAACATGCGATCCTCGGAGCACTCTAAGCGGCTATGGACCTCGAAGCTTTCTTTAACATGGGCGGTTATGCCTTGTATGTGTGGAGCGCATACGGCATGGCGCTGGCGGTGCTGATCGTCAATCTGGCGGCAGCTCTGCGGCGCAACCGACTGGTACTGACCACCATTAAACGCCTCGCGAAGCAGCAGGGTGGCACGCGATGACCCGCCGCCAACGCCAAATGTTCGTCGTGTCCGGCATCGTCATCGGCGTCAGCTTTGCGGCGTTCCTCGCGCTGACTGCCTTCCAGAAGAATCTGCTGTATTTCTATACGCCCACCCAGATCGCCGCGGGCGAGGCGCCGACCGGGTATGCGTTTCGTGTCGGCGGCTTGGTCGTTCCCGGCAGTGTAAAACGTGACCCGGACAGCCTGAACGTTCACTTCGATGTGACCGACGGCGGGGCCACGGTGGCGATTGCCTACTTCGGCATCCTGCCCGATTTGTTCCGCGAGGGTCAGGGCATCATCTCGGTCGGACAACTGAACGCGGCGGGGCTGTTCGTGGCCTCCGAAGTGCTGGCCAAGCACGATGAGAACTACATGCCGCCAGAAGTGGCGGACTCGATGAAAAAGGACGGCCACCTGCCGATCGACTACAAGAGCTGGAAGAAATGATTCCCGAACTCGGTCATATCGCGCTGATCATGGCCTTGATGATGGCGCTGATTCAGAGCAGCTTTCCGCTGGCCGGAGCAGCCCAGGGTATTCCGGTGTGGATGGCGGTGGCCAAGCCCGCGGGGCGGGCACAGTTCCTTTTCTTGATCGTCGCGTTCGGGTGTCTGGCCTTCAGCTTCGCGAGCAACGACTTTTCAGTGCTGTACGTGGCGCAGCATTCCAACAGCTCGCTGCCGCTGCATTACCGGCTGTCGGCAGTTTGGGGCGGTCACGAAGGCTCGATGCTGCTGTGGGCGCTGATCCTCGGGCTGTGGACGCTTGCGGTTACGATCTTCAGCCGCGGCCTTGCCGCAGACTTTGTTGCCCGGGTACTGGGCGTCATGGGGTTGGTCAGCATCGGCATTCTGCTGTTCATCCTGCTGACCTCGAACCCCTTCGAGCGCCTCGCCTCACCGCCGGCCGACGGCAACGATTTGAATCCGCTGCTGCAGGATTTCGGCATGGTCGTTCATCCGCCGATGTTGTACATGGGGTATGTGGGCTTGAGCGTGGCCTTCAGTTTCGCGGTGGCGGCGCTGCTCGGTGGGACACTGGATTCGGCGTGGGCGCGCTGGTCGCGTCCCTGGACACTGGTCGCCTGGATCTTCCTGACCTTCGGCATCACACTGGGTTCCTGGTGGGCTTATTACGAACTGGGCTGGGGCGGCTGGTGGTTCTGGGACCCGGTGGAAAACGCCTCGTTCATGCCCTGGCTGGTCGCGACGGCATTGATCCATTCGCTGTCCGTGACCGAAAAACGCGGCGCCTTCAAAGCCTGGACCGTGCTGCTGGCGATCTTTGCGTTCTCGCTGAGTCTGCTCGGCACCTTCCTGGTCCGGTCCGGTGTGCTCACCTCGGTCCATGCGTTCGCGACCGACCCGGGCCGGGGGCTGTTCATTCTGATGCTGCTCGCGATCGTCATCGGCGGCTCGCTGTTTCTGTACGCGCTGCGTGCACCGACGGTGCAAGACCATGTCCGCTACGCACTGGTTTCCAAGGAAAACCTGCTGCTGCTAAACAATGTGCTGCTGGTCACCGCGGCCGGCAGCATTCTGCTCGGAACCTTGTATCCGTTGATTCTCGACGCGCTTGGACTGGGCAAGATCTCGGTCGGACCGCCTTACTTCGACGCCGTGTTCGCACCGCTGATGGCCCCGGTCTTTGTGCTGGCCGGCATCGCACCAATGTTTCCCTGGCGGCAGGCCAGCATCCGTAAGGTCTTGGCAAGGACCGGAAAACTCGCACTCGGATGCCTGATCACCGGCATCGGACTGACCGCGGTCTTCTGGAACCCCCGCGACATCGCCACCATGGCCGCGCTGACGCTCGCGGTGTGGCTCGCCGCCAGCGCTCTGTTCTCGCTGACCAGCCGCGTGAGACTGCGGGAACACTGGCGGGAGGGGCTGAGGTCGCAGTCCCGCAGCGTGTACGGCATGACGGCCGCCCATCTCGGACTGGCGGTCTTTCTGGTCGGAGTGACGCTGTCCGGACGTTACTCGGTCGAAAAAACGGTGCGGATGGCGCCCGGCGAGACGGTCGAGATCGCCGATTACCGCTTCACGTTTCTCGGTGTCAGCCGCGTCGAAGGTCCCAACTACGTCGCCAGCCGCGGCGACTTCGAAGTCCAGGCGGGTGCAACGGCTTTCCGTCTCCATCCGGAGAAACGCAGCTACCGCGTGCAGCGCAACATGATGACCGAAGCGGCAATCGATCCCGGCTGGTCGCGTGACCTCTATGTGGCTTTGGGCGAGCCGATGGAGAACGGGGCCTGGAGCGTTCGGCTATACTGCAAGCCGTTCATCCGCTGGATCTGGGGCGGCGGCCTGGTGATGATGGCTGGGGGCATGCTGTCGGTCAGCGATCGCCGCTACCGGTTGGCCGCCAAGCCGGACGAGTCGTGGCAGCCGGCGTCCTCCGCATCAAACGTTGCGGCATGAGTCCTGCCGGCGTACACGACACACGATGCGCTTGAAGTTTCTGATTCCTCTGAGTGTTTTCGCGCTGCTGCTCGTACTGCTCGGCGTCGGCCTGAAACTCGATCCGCGGGAAGTGCCGTCCCCGTTCATCGGCAAACCAGCGCCTCCGTTTGCGCTACCGACCGTGCATGCGGCGGCACAGACCCTGTCCTCCGGAGAGTTCCAAGGGCAAGTCAGCCTGCTGAATGTCTGGGCCTCATGGTGCGTGTCCTGCCGTCAGGAACATCCGCTACTGCTGCAATTGTCCAAGACCGGACTGGTGCCCATTTATGGTTTGAATTACAAGGACGAGCGCCCGGCGGCCTTGGCCTGGCTGGACCGCTTTGGCGACCCGTACCGCGCGAGCGCGTTCGACGCCGATGGCAAAACAGGCATCGACTGGGGTGTGTATGGTGTTCCGGAAACTTTCGTGATCGACCGCAAGGGCATTATTCGCTACAAATTCACCGGCCCGCTGACCGAGGAAGCCCTGGAGAAAAAACTGTTGCCGTTAGTCCGGACGTTGCAGGAGGAGGCCTCGTGAGCGCTGTCGTCAGAATGCTCGCGTTACTGGTACTGTTCCGGTGCGGCACCGCCGCCGCGACCGAGGTGCGGACGTTCCAGGATCCGGCACAGCAGCAGCGTTACGAACAATTGGTCAAGGACCTCCGCTGTCTGGTGTGTCAGAACCAGTCGCTGGCCGATTCCGACGCCGACCTGGCACGCGATCTCCGCGATGAGGTCTATCAGATCCTGCAGAGCGGCAAGAGTGATCAGGAGGCGGTCAAGTTCCTGGTCGACCGCTACGGCGATTTCGTGCTGTACCGCCCGCCGTTCAATCTGATGACGCTGCTGCTGTGGATCAGCCCGTTGCTGCTGCTGTTCGCCGGCCTCGCATTTATTTGGCGAAGGTCGAAGCAGCAAAACCCCGCGATGGCAGCCGAACTGACCGCGTCTGAACAGGAGCGGCTGCAGCAACTGCGGAAGACCACACAGCAACAATAAGCGCCATGATTGTCTTCTGGCTGCTGGTGGCCGCCCTGGTCGTGGCGGGTGCCAGTCTCTTCTTGCCGGCGCTCCGCGGCCGGGCACGGGCGGACCTCTCCCAACGCCGCCGCTGGAACGTGTTGATCCACCAACAAAGGCGTCGGGAACTGGCGGCGGAAAGTCTGGACGACGAGCAGACTACGCAGTTGGCGGCGGAACTGGACCGCGAGCTGTTGAACAACCTCGAAGCCGCCGCCATGCCGCTGGCGCAACCCGCAACAAGCGGCCGCCTGGCCGTGCTGATCGGGCTCGGCGCCGCCATAGGCCTGGGTGTCGCGCTCTACACCGCGCTGGGTCGCTTCGACCTGATCCAAGGCTTGCCGGCTCCGCCCGCGGCGGCTTCCAGCCCCGCCGAGATTACGGCAGCGATCGAGCAGCTGGCTAAGCGGCTGGCGGAGAACCCGAACGACATGGAAGGCTGGGCGCTGTTGGGCCGTTCGCTGCAGGCGACCGGGCAACCCGACCGTGCCGCTACCGCCTACGAGTTTGCCCTTAAGCTGGCGCCGGAGGACCTTGATCTGAAGGCACTTTATGCTCAAGCCCTGGCCGAGGCCCAGCAGGGCTCACTGGCCGGCAAGCCCGCCGGAATTATTGCCGAGATTCTCAGCCAGGATGCCGAGCATCAGACCGGACTTTGGCTCGCCGGCCTCGCCGCGGCCGAGCGGCGCGACATTTCCAACGCCGTCGGTTACTGGCAGAAACTGAAGTCACTGCTGCCGCCCGACAGCGAAGACATTCAAACCATCGATCAATACATCGCCCAAGTTCAGGCGCTGCCGCCCGTCAAGGCGGCACCGAAACAGAGTTCGCCGGCTACCTCCAGTGCCGCCGCGAGCATCCGTGTGACCGTCACTCTCGACGAGAAGCTGAAGAATCGGGTGTCTGCGGAGGATGCCGTGTTCATCTTCGCCCGCGCCGCCTCCGGACCGCCGATGCCGCTGGCGGTGGTCCGCAAAAAGGTCCGCGACCTGCCGCTCGAAGTTACGCTGGACGATGCGATGGCCATGATGCCGGAGCGCAAACTCTCGTCCTTCGAGCAGATCGTGATCGGTGCCCGAATCTCGAAAAGCGGACAGCCGATGCCTTCCTCCGGGGATCTTCAGGGACTATCGCCACCCGTCCCGAGCAAGACGACCCGATCCCAAACCATCGAAGTTCACGACATCGTGCCCTGATCCGGCGCCGAATTCCCGGCGCCTGGCATCCAACACTGCGGCGTGGGCAGCGACCGGCTCGATTGAGCGCACGCCTCACTACGCCGGAATGGCAGCCTCCTCACACTTCCTCTTTGAAACGATCAGCAACGGCGGCAAGTCACTGGCAGGCTCAAAACGAAACGGCAGCCATCGCGAGCATCGGCGCCCCTGCGCGCTCAGCACCATCAGTAAATCGGCTCCACCGTATAACCCTCACGCTCCAGCCGCATCAGGAGCCCCTGTTCGCCGGGCAGGTGCAGCGCACCGAGGGCGATGAAGGCTTCTCCTTGCTGCAGGTAAGGCCGGCCAGGTCGCGTCCCAGATACAGCCGCTTCATCTGCCGAATATCTTCCTGCAGGATGTCGTAATGGCAGACGGCATCCTTTACCAGAGCGACCTGTTCTTCCATCGGCAGCGCGGCGATGCTGTCGATCTGTTCGCTGACCGTCTCCAGTCCGCTGACGGGCTTCCCGGCCTGCTCGGCCCGCATCTCGAGATCCAGGTCCAGCGGCAGCCCGGCCGGGTCCGGCGGTGTGCTGAGGGTTAAATAGACGGTCCAGGCCTTCATCCTGTCTACAACGGAAGGCGGGATAGCGTAGTTGCTCAACAGCAGCGAGGCGCGTCCGAACAACGCCGGACCCAATTGGTCCCGCAGCGCACCACCATCCTCGGCAATGGTGTCCAGGGTCCAATGACCCAGGTCCGCACCGTCGAGCAGCGCTTCCATCACGAAACGCCGGCTTTGGTCGAACGCCGAGGCCACCGGTGCCGGCAGGCCCTTCACGTCGTGGTCCGCGAGATGGATTGTGCCGAACAGGTAGCTGGGTGAGACATCAGGTTTGCTGATCCGCCAAAGAAGACCGCGCTGATATCGTTCCGGCGTGTCGGGGCGCGCCGTTGACAGGTTCAGTCTGGGACAATTCAGTTCATCGGGCAGCGCCTCGCCGGCAACCAGGATCAAACCGAACCCAGCGAGGGCCAGCAGCCAAATCAGGCGGCGCGGCGCGGAATGCGGCGGAGAATGCAGCGACATCACAGCGTGAACGACTCCCGGTATTCGGGCACGCGTACGTTCCAACCGTACGTTTCCTCGATTCTGAGGCGCAATGCATCGGCCGAAGCCGGCTCACCGTGGGTCAGGAAGATCTGCTCCGGCGGGCGTTCGAATCCGCGGAGCCACTCGAGCGTTTCCTGGTAATCGGCATGAGCCGAAAGGTTTTCGATCAGCCCGACCTCGGCCCGCACGGGGATGTATTCACCATGGATCTTGAGGGTCTCGGCGCCGTTCAGCAGGCTCGCCCCGCGGGTACCTCCGGCCTGGTAGCCGGTCAGGAGAATCGTGTTGCGGTGATCCGGCGCAAACGCCTTCAGGTGGTGCAGGATCCTGCCCCCGGTCGCCATACCGCTGGCCGAGATCAGCACCATGGGCAGGCGTCGGCCGCTCAGCGCTCGCGATTCCTCCGCCGTGGTGACGTATTGGGCCGCCCGCCCCATCGCCGCACACTCCTCCAACGTGAGGCGGTGGCCGTCGGCATGACGACGAAAAATTTCGGTGGCGTCGATGGCCATCGGACTATCGAGGTAAACCGGAATGTCCGGAATCGCCTTGCGGGCTTTGAGTCGCTGCAGGCAGTACAGCACCGTTTGCGATCGGCCGACCGCGAACGCGGGGATCACAACGATCCCGCCGCGACTCGCGGTGCGGCGGATGAAGTCTCCCAATTGGGCCTCGGGGTCGACCGGCGGATGCCGGCGATTGCCGTAGGTCGACTCCAGAACCAGGGTGTCGGCATGGCGCACGGGGACGGGCGGCCGCATGGTCACATCGTGCGGCCGGCCGAGATCGCCGGAAAAGACCAACAGGCGGTCCCGCCAGGCCAGCGTCACGAAGCTCGCTCCCAACAGATGTCCGGACGGCGCCAAGCGGCACCTCAGGTCCTTGCCAAGCCGCCACTCGGTATCGAAATTCACTGGACTCAAGTGTTCCAGACAGAACTCGGCATCCGCCATGGTATACAACGGCAACGCCGGATGATGCTTGGCATAGCCGCGCCGGTTGGCGTACTCGGCCTCTTCCTCCTGAAGGTGCGCGCAGTCGGGCAGCAGAATGTGGCAGAGGTCTCGCGTCGCCGGGGTGCAATAGATTCGGCCGCGGAAACCATTCTTCACCAGCAAGGGCAGATAACCGGTGTGATCGATATGGGCATGGGTCAGCACGACCGCCTTGATCGCTTTCGGGTCGACGGGAAAGGGCTCTCGGTTGCGCAGTCGGAGTTGTTTGTAACCCTGGAACAGACCACAGTCGACGAGAATCCGCTCATCCGGAGTCGTCACCAGGTACTTCGATCCCGTCACCGTTCCGGTGGCGCCGAGGAAAGTGAGTCGCATCAGTGCGGATTCCCGTTAAACAGTGTTCGAGCCCGGCCCACTTGGCGCTGTTGCCACTTGCGCGTCGACACCAGCAGAGCCAGCGCATGGGCTAGCATGGCACCCCGACCTCGCGGAGCACCGACGCAGGACCGAATTCGGTCAGGCGCTGCAACTCCTGACGGGTTTTCACGAACAGCGAGCCGGTGAACGCCAGGGCATTGATCGAGATGGTTTCAAAATTTTCTCTGGAACGAGGTACCAGCATGACCCATTCGCGCGTGATCAGCAAATTGTAGGGTTTCGACGCACGGACCGCCTGATGCACATCGATCGGCGCGATACCCGACGCATCGAGCAGCAAGCCATAAAGAGCCTGCGTTTTCTCGGCCAATACGAGCGGCTCATTTTCTGCGGTTGTCGCCATCGGCGCGATCACGTGACCGAACGGCAAGGCCTTGAGCTTGCCGAAGCGGATCATTTCCTCCTGATCGAACAGCGGAGCAAACGGGAAAACGGGATTCTCGCGCGCCCATGGCAGCGGAACGATCTGCAAATGTTTGTGGGTCTGGCTGGCACCCGCTTCCGCGCCGCTGTTGTAAAACGCGAGCCCTTCCACTTCCGCGAAACATGTCCACAAGGCCGTGAAATCGGCGAAGGTCAACAGATCCTCCTGGTGCTCGTAGTGGCGGGTTACGACCAACAGGTGATGGTCGACCACATTGAACTTATTCAGCAGGCAGAGATGCGACGGACTGATGTCGCAAACGAAGAGGTCCGGGTCATAAGGCAGGAACGGATTCGGCCGGGGATGGCCGGTTGGCGCCGCTTGACGTTCGGCGGCCTTGCGCGCGAGATTGACCGCGACTCTCACGATGAAAGGAAGCCCGCCGTCACAAAGCTCGATCGCCTCCGTCTCGATCGGCTGTAACGCACCGTGGGCTCGCGCGCGAGTGGCCCTGCGCAGCACGATCTTCCAGAATTGCCCTTGGGGAAAGGTGGTGGTCACTCCGGCACCCTCGTCGCATCCAATGCTTTACGTTAGCACGACGGGCATCGTTAGTCGAAACACCATCATGCCGAGTCCGCGCTCTTCGGATTGATCGCTATCAGTTAGAATCGCCGGCCATGAGCAAATTGAAACAACCCGAACTCTATCTCAGCGTCGATATCGAGGCGGATGGCCCCATCCCCGGCCCTCATTCGATGCTCAGCCTCGCCGCGGTTGCCTACACCGCCGAGGGGGGCCACTTGGACGAATTTTCGGTTAACCTGGAAACGCTGCCCGAGGCGTCCGCCCACCCGGCGATGGCAGAGTGGTGGCTGGAGTTTCCGGAGGCATGGAGCGCATCTCGGGAAAATGTGAAGCCGCCGCAGCAAGCGATGACCGAGTTTGCCGATTGGGTGGAGCAACTTCCCGGGCTGCCGATTTTCGTCGCTTGGCCTGCCACCTGGGACTTCATGTGGGTCTACTGGTACCTGATGCGCTTCACCGGACGCCGGCCGTTCTCGGAACACGGGATCGATATCCGCTCCTACGCGATGGGCATGCGCAGAAAACCCTTCGGTAAGAGCGGTAAGAGTTATCTGCCGAAGCGCTGGCTTTCCGAACAACCCCATTCCCACATCGCCCTCGACGACGCCAAAGAGCAGGGCGAGATGTTCATCAATATGCTGCGGGAAAATATCGGGAAAGCCGGCGACGCCTGACTGAGTGACCGGTGTTCTATCTCAGGACGGATGGTTGCACCGCCGGCTTGATCGCGCTGCATCGCCTTGAGCGAGACCGTGACGTTCGCGTGCCATGACTTCCTGGGGCCGTAGCGAGGCCTTCCACCTCATCGCGGCGGCAACATAGGCGACTGCGGAGCAATCAGCAAGCGATATAACGGGCGGGTTTCCAACCCCTTGTTGTTGTCTCCCGATGACCGCAGGGGCACTGTGAACCCTTGGATGTGGGCCTCAGGCTGTTGGTCTCGCCGCAGGCGCCCACCTTCACGCCGCAACAACACGACGTTGCCCGGGGTCAGCGGATACCAGCCCGGAAGGTCCGCAAAATAAGCGCCAAGCACATCGTGCTGCTGTTCCAAGCGTGTTTCCTGAAACAAGGGCAGCGCGACCGGAGCGTTCCGCCAATCCGCCGGTATGCGAAACAGCAGAGGCAGCAGCAGCGGATCGCACCACGAGTTGGTACGGATGTAGCGTGTCATCGGCATCGCCGTACCGTCAACCAGCACCACGGTCGCGTCAATCAGGTCCGGTGTCTGGGCCACCAGGTTGGACCAATACCAGCGCTGCAACTGCCAACTGCGGACGAAATCGTTCTGGATGGTATGACGGTAGCCCAGAAGGATCGCAAAATGCAGCGCCAGGATCCCGAGCACCGCCCTGCGGACCCATTCCGTTGGCGCCCAGCACAGTGCCCGGACAGCAAGCATGGCAAACAGCAACGAGCCTCCGACGGAAGCCGCCAGATGAACCGAGGTAAGCCGGCCGTAGATAAACCAGGGTTGATGGGTGAACGACAACAGGTAGGCCAGAAGGAGCAGCAGCAGGCACGCACCGGTCAAGGGCCAGGGCGATGAACCAGCATTGCAGCTTGGCAGGTCCCGGCGGTTGCAACCATCGGACGAAGAGGCCGGACCCGATGTGTCGTGCTTCAGCACGTGGCCGAACTTTGAATAAAACAAGAGCGCTGCAGGGACGATCAGCAGCAGGCTCATGGCATCCCACCCTCCGAGACGCTTGACGGGACCGTACGTCATTTGCCGGAGGGAAACTCCGGCCCCGAACAGCATCTGCTCCGGCAGACGGGCCAGAATCTCGATCAACTCTCCGTGGGCTGCCGCCAGACGCTCCTCCCCGTTGAACCAGCGGAGAGCAATCGTGATAGCGATCAGCAGGGCGCAGACCGCACCATGGCGCAGCAGTTCGCGGCGCCCGCTCGGCGTGGCATGGGCCAGCATCAAACACGGCGCTCCGAGAAACACCAGGATCGGTGTCTCGTACAGCGTCAACCCCACAAAGGCCAGCAAGTAGCTCGGCCAGCGGCGCCCTTGGATGTAAAGCAAGCTGGCCCCGAGCGCGCAAACCAAAGCCGGCCGCAGCACCAGCGCATGCATCAGAAACGGGTGTGTGGTGTCGGCCGGGAACAGACCGAACATCACCGCACCGATCAGCGCCGTCAGCGCTGACGCCGTGACACGCACCGCCAAACGGTGAAACAGTACGACGCTGACGGCCGTGATGGCAAAAGCCGCGGCATACAGCGGCAACAGCCCGCCGAGCGGGAAAAGCAGCACGGTCAGCAGCGGCGGCACGATGGACTGCAGAGGTCGGCCCTGCGGCCACTCCAGCAGCGCCCGTGCCGCGAGGTCGCCGATCATCGTGAGGTCGGCATCCAGGTAGTTCGCGATGTAGTGGTAATCGTCCTCGTAAAGCCCAAACCCTCGCGCATGCAGGAAGTGCGCAAACCCTGTCAGCACAACCAAGAACCATGTCACCGGGCGGTTCGCCCCGATCTTGGGTCTCCAAGCCATCAGTGGTTTCACTGACCGTGTCCTTCTGAGATGCGCTATCGACCAGTCCATCCGCCAGGCCGACCTACACAGCGCCGGCACAACCATTCGGGCAGCGGTCGCGGGATTGTGGCGAAAAACGGCGGTTCGGACGTGACAGCCGACTCCCGCACCGTTTGCAGCAGACGAGACGCCTGTTCGGTCAGTGTCGACTTGAGAATACCGCTCCCGAACACCTCGGCCTTGCGTGTTCGAATCGCCACGAGGACGTCGAGTCCGCGGCGTTCGATCCTTCGAGCAGCAACCCGGCCGACATTCGGGTTCATCCGTCCCAGCGGCCAGACCCCGCTCCCAGGCGTGAATATTTCACAGATTTTGGTGCAGCCCCCGCAGTATCGTGTTTTCGTCCGATCCACCCAAGTTCTGTGAACACCACATCGAGGAGGCTCCGCATGAACACAGCAGAATCATTCCTGCCGGGACATCCGGTTAAACCCCACGGTCCGCTGATCCAATTCGATCGCAGTGCCGCATTGCACGAGGCAGAACTACATGAAATCGGGGACTCGCTGGGTCGCTTGACCCAGCGGCAGCGGCAGATCCTGGAAAAAATCGTCAACGGCCTACCGAACAAGGTGATCGCGATGGATCTCCAAATCAGTCAGCGAACCGTGGAGAAACATCGTGAAGGCATCATGCACCGGATGCGCGTCCGTTCACTGGCTGCGTTGGTCCGAAGGATTGTGCTGTATGAGGCATACGCTCATGGTGGGGATTCGGTCGCGGTGATCGGCGAGTACCCTGTTTGCAATCAATAGCCTCGAAATTTCGGCGCGGGAACGATGATCAAGAATCCGCGCTGTGCGAGCGTTCACGGGAAGAGTGCAATAACGGGCACGGCGCCGGAAAGCGACCCATACGGCCCGATTCAAACACATACCTCGGACAGGCGCCACGACCACGAACCGTCAGTGAAAGACAAAGCCCGAACGGGAACTGACCCGTCCGGGCTGGCTTGTCTGTCTGCGCCGCTTGTTTTGCTTTACCGGCTCAGTGCCCGCTTGACGAATGGCGGGACTGCGGCGCGCAAGGGGGCTAAAACCGGCGGGGACTCCCCGCAGTCTCGGCGTTCGCCTGATTGCGGGGCGGCGGCTGCAGCTGTCCGGCTTCGTAAGCGATGGTCTGATAGAGTTCGGGGACCCAGTCCGGCATGCCCTCGGCGGCCGGCCCGAGCGGCCTCTCGCGCGGATCATAGGGCGCAATCACAACCTTGACGTTCTCCTTGCCGACATGGCTGACCAGAACGAACAAGTCTTCGATGGGCAGATCACCCATAGCCAGACAGCCGGCGGAGACGGCCTTCCCGTGGATGAAGATGTCGCCGCCCAAGCGGCTCCGGCCTTCCATCGACGCCTGAAAGCGGTCGAAACTATTCGGATAGTTGATCTTCATCGACAGATGATAATCGCTGTTGGGGTTCAGCATGACCAGCTTGTAGACCCCTTCCGGGACCTGCCGATCGCCCTCACGCAGCTTCGGACCCCGCATGCCGCTGGCCGCCTGTATGTCGTAGGTACGGATCAACTTGTTGGTCCCCCGCCGGTCCGGCGCCCAGACTTCCAGGCGCCTTTCTGCCTTCAATCCCAATAAAGTGAGTTCTTTCGGCGGGTAATCCACGCCCGCGCGTTTGAAATGGGGCGCGAGGCGTTCGACCGCTTCGGGGCCGTAGGTCCTGAGCACGTCTTCTACCGTGCGGGAACCCGGAAAACTGAACGGAATGTCCGGCACCGGGATTCGTGTGAGGTACTTGGGCTTGAAGGATTTTTTCGGGACAGCCGCAACCGCGACAGGCTGTTTCTGAACCTTTGGAGAACTACATCCGGCAAGCAGCGCCACGAATGCCGTGACTAACAACAGGACGAAAGGTTTGGTGTTCATCGGAAGCTTTCCACCATCAGGCATGGGAAATAATGATGCGTCCGTTCGGCTCGGGCCGCAGTAATGACTCGGGCTGAATCTTAGCGCGCTTTATCGCGACCGCAATAGGAGTTTGGACTATTTTTGAGATTTTTTGGCATTTCAACCAAAGCCTGTTGCTCTGAGGCCAACATGCAGCGAGCTTCGGACCGCTTCGGTACCGCGTTCGGAGGTCGCTTCGGTTTCCAGAAATCGCGGCGGTGCGCGTCTGCGCCGCATCCGCCCTGCACTTCTGCTACAGTTCCTCGAGCTCGCGCAACATGCCAGGAACCACGGTGACACCTCCACGCTTCGATGTCTACTACCGCTACGAACAGCTGCAGCAGACGCTGCACTGGTTGGCGGCCGCTTTCCCCGCTCTCGTCCGGGTGCGGAGCATTGGGAAAAGCCATGAAGGCAGGGACATTTGGCTCGCGATCGTGACACGATTCGAGACCGGCGAGGACACTGAAAAACCCGCCTTATACATCGACGGAAACATTCATGCAACCGAAGTCGCCAGCTCCATGGCCTGCCTTTACTTCCTTCATCATCTGGTCAGCGAGTACGGCAGCGATCCCGACGTAACCCATTGCCTGAATAGCCGGGCCTTTTATGTCTGTCCGCGCCTGAATCCGGACGGCGCGGAATGGGCGCTGGCCGAGGTGCCGCGTTTCATCCGCTCCAGCACGCGGCCCTATCCGTACCAGGAACAACCCGTCGCGGGTTTGCGGCGCGAGGACATCGACGGCGACGGCCGTGTACTGACCATGCGGATCCCCGATCCCACCGGACCGTGGAAAATCT
>JALORT010000420.1 GCA_025458755.1 Methylotetracoccus sp. | reverse complement strand
CAGCGCCAGGAATTTCGCCTCAATCGCCGACAGATCACCCATGCCTCCATGTTAACCGATCGCGCTAATTGTTCAATTTATATTTGCTTAACGTCTTAGACTTCGCCGCAGTCACATTCACTCGGGAGGGGACTGATGGGCAATGACACCACTCCGGCAGCAACAAAAAGCACCCCGGCGGCGTCCGGCAGCGGCATCGATCTCGAGAAGGCGCCCGTTGAACAGGTGCTCGCCCAGCTCGGCAGCAGCGCCGACAAGGGCCTCACGAGCGCCGAGGCGCAGAAGCGCCTGAGCCAGTATGGTCCGAACGCGATCGTCGAGAAGGAACAGAGCCTCGGCGAACAGCTTCTTGGCTACTTCACCGGACCGATGGCCTACGTCATCGAGGCGGCGGCGCTGGTTTCCGCGCTGCTCGGACACTGGGACGATTTCGCCATCATCGGCTCCCTGCTGCTTTTCAACGCGGCGCTCGAATTCTGGCAGGACCGCAAAGCCTCGAACGCACTGGCCGCCTTGAAGGCCGGCCTGGCACCCGAGGCGACCGCCATGCGCGACGGCAATTGGCAGACGGTCCAGGCCGCGACGCTGGTTCCCGGCGACATCGTCAAGATCCGTCTCGGGGTGATTGTTCCGGCGGACCTCCGGCTGACTGGCGGCGACTCGGCGTCGATCGACCAGGCGGCGCTCACCGGGGAGTCGCTGCCCGCCACCAAGAAGGTTGGCGACGAGGCGTACTCGGGCAGCGTCGTCAAGCAGGGCGAAATGGAAGCGGTGGTCATCGCCACCGGCGCCAACACCTTTTTCGGCCGCACCGCCAAGCTGGTGGCGGGAGCAGGCGCCATCAGCCACGCCCAGAAGGCGATGTTCCAGATCAGCAACTTCCTGATCGTAATTGCCGTCTGCCTGACGCTGGTCCTGGTCGCCGTCAAGGTCTATCACGATATCGTGATCGCCAAGGACTGGAACCTCGCCGATGCCCTCAACATCCTGCAGTTCGTGCTGGTCCTGATGGTCGCGTCGATCCCGGTCGCGATGCCCGCGGTCTTCTCGATCACCATGGCGCTGGGGGCGCTGGCACTGTCGAAGCAGCAGGCGATCGTCTCCAAGCTGTCGGCGATCGAGGAAATGGCCGGCGTCGATATCCTCTGCTCGGACAAGACCGGTACGCTGACCAAGAACCAGTTGAAGCTCGACGATCCCATCCTGCTCGCCGCAACCGACCCGCAGGCGGTCATCCTCGCCGGAGCCCTGGCCTCGCGGATCGAGGACCGCGACGCGATCGACACCGCGGTCATCGAGGCCCTGAAGGACCAAAGCGCCCTCAAGGGCTACCAGCAGACCAGGTTCGTTCCGTTCGACCCGGTCACCAAGCGCACCTGCGCCACCCTCACCGACTCTGGCGGCAAGGCGTTCATGGTCGCCAAGGGAGCCCCGCAGGCGATCGTCGACCTGGCGAAGCCGTCCGCCGACATCGCGGACAAGGTCAAGGCGATGGTGGACGAACTCGCCGGCAAGGGCTACCGCGCGCTCGGCGTCGCCCGTTCGGAGGACAACGGCACGACCTGGTCGCTGCTCGGCATCCTGCCGATGTTCGATCCGCCGCGCGACGACTCGAAGCAGACCATCGACCTCGCCAACGCCAAGGGCGTGCGCGTCAAGATGATCACCGGCGACGACACCGCGATCGCCATCGAAACCGCGCGGCAGTTGGGAATGGGGACGCACATCATCCCGGCCGCCGACGCTTTCCCGAAGGAAATGGACCCGAACAACGTACCGTCCGACATCATCGACGCGATCGAACGTGCCGACGGTTTTGCGCGCGTCTTCCCCGAGCACAAGTACGCGATCGTCAAGTCCTTGCAGTCGCGCGGCCATCTGGTGGCGATGACCGGCGACGGGGTGAACGACGCTCCGGCCCTGAAACAGGCGGACTGCGGCACGGCGGTACAGGGCGCGACCGACGCCGCGCGTGGTGCCGCGGCGCTGATCCTGACGGCTCCCGGACTGTCGGTGATCAACGGCGCCATCGACGAGGCGCGCCGCATCTTCGGCCGCATCAACAGTTATCTGACCTACCGCATCGCCTTGACCATCGACATCATGTTCGTGGTCGTCCTGTCGACCATTTTCCTCGGTTTCTCGCCGTTGACCGCGATCATGATCGTCGTCATGTCGCTGCTCGACGACCTGCCGATGATGACCATCGCCTACGACAACACGCCGGTGAGTCCCAAGCCGGTGCGCTGGGACATGCCGCGGATCTTCGGCGTCGCCAGCATTCTCGGCGTCTTCTCGGTGGCCGAGTCCTTCGGACTGCTGCTGTTCGGCGTCAAGACCTTGGCCGAACCGGATCTGCAGCAGTACTTCGGGTTGGCCACGCAGGCGCAACTGCAGACCGTGATGTTCCTGCAACTGGTGGGAGGGGGCCAACTGCTGCTGTTCGTCACCCGCACCGAGCGCTGGTTTTTCCGGCCGCCCTTCCCCGCCGCACCCCTGCTGCTGGCAATTCTCGGAACCCAGGTGTTTGCTTCGCTGATGTGCGGCTTAGGCTGGCTGGTGCCGGCGATCCCGTGGAAGCTGATCGGCTGGGTATGGCTCTACCTGATCGCCTGGCTGTTCATTCTCGGTGGCGTCCGGCTCGCCTGCGACCGCTTCGTCAACTACCGGACGGCACGCCACACGAAACACGCCGCGCTGGTGAACCAGTCGCTGCAGCCGCACGTACCGGCCAGCGCCAATTGCTGATTCCCCGAAAGGAACAACAACATGGACTACCGCAAGAAATTCCTCGTCAGCCCCGGCAAGAAAGTCGATCTTGGCAAGATCGACCCGTCCGCAACCGTCGGCTACGCCTCGCACGACAATGCACTGCCCGAAATCCGCAAGCACGTCGCGCGCATGGACGAACTGCAGTACCTGCTGTATGCCGATGGCTCGCGGTCGTTGCTGGTGGTGCTGCAGGCCCTCGATGCCGCCGGCAAGGACGGCACCATCCGCCACCTCTTCAGC
>JALORT010000046.1 GCA_025458755.1 Methylotetracoccus sp. | reverse complement strand
CCGGATTGGCATGACGACGAGCGCGGCCGGTGGGTCATCGACTGCGCGCTGCCGCACTTCGACTGATCGCAGACGGTTCCCAAGGCTGCCCGAACACCCCGGCAGCGCAGCAGCCCCGGCTACGGCTCGTGTTCCGCGACCCATCGTGCTAACGTTTGTGCAATTGCAGCACATCGTCAGGTGATAGTCGAATGCGAGAAATGTCTGTGCGTGGGATGCGTGAAAGCCTTGGGCGGCTCGACGATCTGGTGAGAACCGAAGGTGACATCGTGGTCACCCGCCGCGGGGTGCCGATTGCACGCCTTCTTCCCGTGGCTGGGGGCCTCGCGAGACCCAGCCACGACGACCTGCGTGCCGCCATGACGAAGCTGGATACTCCGAGGGAGGTTCTGGTTCGCCAGGATCGGGATCAGCGCTAGCGGCCCAATGTCCATCGCAGTGTCGCGAAACCGGCGACACCTTTGACTGTTGATCGGGATGTCTCGCTGAGGCCGGAGATTTCTCGTTAATTCTCGTCTTCGATGAGCGCCAACCTGCACAATGACAACTTCCATGCCTGGACCCAGCAGCAGGCTGCGCTGCTGCGCGACGGGAGGCTGCAGGAAGCGAATCTTCCGCACCTGATCGAGGAAATCGAAATGATGGGGGCCAGCGAGCGTCGGGAACTGGTCAACTGGAACTTGCTGCGCACCACCGGGAACTGTCATCGAATCGACCCCTTGGTCTGAACGGCTAAGTCAGGAGATCAGTATGCTGCTGAAAATCAATGATGCGGAATACTTGGGAAATTATCGGGTTCGTCTGGCCTTCAATGACGGACGGAAAGGCATCGCGGACTTGCACGCCTTGATTGACGCTGAGCCGCGGTCGGTTTTTGCCGCCTTTGCGGAGGAAGCGTTGGTCCGCCAGTATCGGCTTGAGCACGGCACGCTCTGCTGGCCAGCGGAACGGGACGTGGCGCCCGAGTATCTTTATTTCCTGAGCTTTCAGAACGAGCCGGCGCTCTGGGAAACGTTCGCCGAATGGGGTTACCTGCGCGAGACCATTGATGGAAAGCCTGATGCAGTGCGTCAGCCGTTCGCGATCGAGCCTGCATTGCCCAAATTGACGCTGACATGAACCGCCCCGCTGAACGCCTCGCAACCTACGAAGACCTGTTCGATCTGCCGGACCACCTGATCGGCGAGATCCTGCACGGCCAGTTGATCACGCAGCCGCGGCCGGCGCCCAGGCACGCGCTGGTTTCGTCGATGGTTGGTGGCGAATTGATCAACCCTTATCACCAAGGCCGAGGCGGCCCCGGCGGCTGGTGGATACTGGATGAACCCGAGCTGCACTTGGGGCCGCACATTCTCGTACCCGATTTGGCCGGCTGGCGCCGGGAGCGGCTGCCGGTGTTTCCGGATGAGGCCTATTTCACGCTGGCTCCGGACTGGGTCTGCGAAGTGCTCTCGCCGGGCACCGCGCGGGTCGACCGGGTGATCAAGATGCCGATCTATGCCGGGCAGGGCGTCTCCTGGCTGTGGCTGGTCGATCCCGACCAGCGCACGCTCGAGTTGTTCCGGTTGTACGAAGGCCACTGGCTGATGGAGGGGGCCTGGCAACAAGACGACGAGGTAAACGCGCCGCCGTTCGCGGAACATCGTTTTTCGTTGGCGGATCTGTGGGTACCGTCACCCGCGACCGACCGCGCCGGGTAGCGGCGCCGAACGGCCTGTCTGCCGTGCATCGCACCCTGACAAGTGGCAACGGTTGACAACGGGCGTGACCCGGCGTTAAAAGTTACTCAGGAACGACAAACCCCTTGGGGCTCGGGGTTGTCCGAACGACTCTAGAGCATTGGGGGGAAACTATGCTCGGCAGCACTTTGGACTTATTGTTCAGGGGGATCCACGAAGCCTCGCTCTTCCTGGATCTGCGGTCGCCGATGCTCGAACGCATCGGAACTAGCGTCGACGGTGTTCTGTCCCTCCTGCAGGTCTCGCTACCCACCCCCCACGATCGCATTTTTCCAAACCTGACCCGCTTGGGTGACGGCAGAGCGTCAGCTCGCCTGTTTGGGTTCGGATTTAGTCTTTCCTCCCGAATCAACGACCCGTTATGAACGTCAGCAACCTGACTTTCATCGGGGAATCGCCGGCTTTCCGCGACGTCATGCGGTCTATCCACCAGATGGCGCATTGTGACGCGACAGTGCTCATTCAAGGCGAAACCGGAACCGGCAAAGAGATGGCCGCACGATATCTGCATTACCGGAGCAAACGCTGCAACGGGCCATTCCTGCCTGTAAATTGCGGAGCCATCCCGGATGCGCTGTTGGAGAGCGAGCTTTTCGGACATGTGCGAGGTGCATTCACGGACGCCAAGGACCACCGCCAGGGTTTGGTGGAACAGGCGGCGGGAGGTACGCTGTTTCTGGATGAACTCGAGACAATCACCCTGCGCGCCCAAGTCGTTCTGCTTCGATTTCTGCAGGACCACGAGTATCGGCCGGTCGGGGGTTTCGGCTTGAAAAAGGGCGATGTGCGCGTGATCGGCGCAAGCAATACCGACCTCGCGCAATTGGCCGCCCGCGGGGATTTCCGGCAAGATTTGTTCTTCCGCCTAAATGTGCTGGTGCTTAAGCTGCCTGCGCTCCGCAGCCGCGGCGACGATGTCGTATTGTTAGCTGAGCGCTTCATCGATCGGTACTCTCGAGAATACTGCCTTCCTCCGAGAAAGCTGTTCCCCGAGGAAGTGACGGCGCTGCGCACCCATTCCTGGCCGGGCAACGTCCGCGAACTTGAGAACGTCATCCTGCGCAAACTGTTACTCACCGAAGGGCACATGGGGATAATGGGCACCCCCACCTCGTCACCGGCTGCATGTCATCAGAGTAATGACGCCGCACTCACTCACAAGCCTTTTCATGAGGCGAAAGCCCTCGCCGTCTCCAACTTTGAGAAGGCCTACATTACCGAACTTCTGGCGCGGACCAGCGGTAACGTCAGCCTCGCCGCACGGCTGTGTGGAAAAGAACGCAGCCGCCTGACCAAGCTCATCAAGAAGCACGGTTTGCAACGAGAGTACTTCCTCGGGACGCTGGCCGATTCCTGAAGCGGGAACATCATCCGACGGCTCGCTGGGTGCATTCACTTGCAGCAGAGCAGGCGCGCCTCCACCCGATCTGCCTTAGGCCACTTCCAGAGCAGCATCGCTCCGGATTCGCAAGTTCTGCTCGGTCGCTGAAGCCTCCACCGTACCCATCGCTTGGAATCGTTGTGGCGTCACTGAGTCATTTCGGACTCAGCATGACGTGACGGACACAGGTCCTGAGCTAGCGGAACACCGATATTCACCCGTCAGCCGGTGAGGCACTAACGCCACACCGCGACCGACCGACTTGTCGTTTTCTCTATTTATCAATGCGTTACAGAGAGCTCCCCCAGCGGCACACCGCTTGCCTCAAGGATTACCACTTCCGAGTCCAAGGGTGGGATGTTGTGCCGCTTGAAGAAACCCGTTCCGAGCAACCGATTGACGCTTACATCGAACGGTATTTCGCCGTTCGTCCGAAGGCCGCCGACACTGTGGAAGGAATCGCTGCATGGTGGTTGCCGCGTGAGATCCAACACCCCACTGTGGCGGAACTGACCGATGCGCTTGAACGTCTCGTTGCGGTCGGCCGCTTACAGCGGCACGTCATGTTCGATGAGCGCGTGGTTTATTCGAAAACCCAACAGCAGTCGGGAGACCGTGGGTAGGTGCCGAACCGTTTACGCAGGCAAACATTCAAGAGTACTTCGTTGAGGAGCGATATCGATGGTCCAAGTTAGCTATCCAGGCGTATACATTCAGGAGAAATCCAGTGGTGTGCGCACCATCACCGGCGTGGCGACGTCTATTGCCGCCTTCGTCGATTGGTTCCCGCGCGGGCTCCTGAACGAAGCCGTCCAGTGTCTCAGTTACGCGGACTTTGAGCGCGAGTTCGGCGGCATTCACACCCACAGCCCGGCAAGCTATGGGATCAAGCAATTTTTCCAAAACGGCGGCAGCGAGTGTTGGGTGGTACGGGCGGCCAACACCGACGCGGAAGCGTCGGATTTGCTCATCGAGGACACGCCCGCCGGCACCGCCGGCACCGATCTCTTCAACGTCGTCGCCGGCCGCCGCATCCGCGGCGCCGCAGCCACCAACCCCGGCGTCTGGGGTGACAATATATATCTCGATGTCGATTACGAGACCTCCGATCCCGCGACGCTATTTAACCTAGTGGTCTCCGAGATCGTCACCGAGAACGGTCGGCGCGTGGTCCGCAACACGGAAACGTTCCGCAACCTGACCATGGATCCCGGCGCGTTCAACTACGCGATCGAGGTGGTGAATGCCGGCTCGCGGCTGGTGCAGCTCAATCGCGACGGAATGCCGGCCATCACTCCCCCGGTGCCGCCCGCGACGTGGCCGCGTCCCGCCGCGACGGGAACCGTCGGCGCGGGGGTCACGGCGGCGCCGCCCGCAAGTCCGATCGATCTCACCATCAACGCGGGCGGCGGGGCGCGCACGGTTACGGTCACCTATACCGGGACCATGACTCATCCGACCCTGCGTCCGCTGATCGAGGCCGCGATCCGCGCCGTGGCTTTGCCCACCACCGCAACGGCCGAAGAGCGCGCGCTGCTTTCTGGAGCCTCCGTTAAGCTGCTCCGTCATGGCCCAGCCACCTCCTCCACATATCAATACGTGCTCCTTGCCGGAAGGGGCGGCGCCGATTTCGATCACACTGCACGACTCACGCCCGGAGGTGCCGATGCGGCGGCGCTCGGGCTAGACCCAGCTGCCGCACCGCCCAACGTGCCGGTGATTAACGACCAACAGCGCCGCCTCGAAAACGGCGACGACGGCAGCGACGGCGCGACTCCGTCGACGCCGCGCGTCGGCGCCCCCGGCCTGACCGGCACACTGGCCGCCAAGACCGGGTTCTATGCCCTGGAAGACGTGGACTTGGTCAACATCCTCTGCATTCCCCGGGCGGCGGAACTCACCGAGGCTAACATGCGGCAGGTGTACAGCGACGCGACCACCTATATCGCCGGACGGCGCGGCTTCCTGCTCATCGACATACCGGAAAGCACGGCATCCCTGGATGCCATGCAGACCTGGTTGACACAGAACGACAGCTTGCGCAACAAGAACGCCGCCGTGTATTTCCCGAGGACCTTCGCCCCCGATCCGGTGAACAGCAACCGGCTCAGAAGTATCGCCGCTTCCGGCACCATCGCCGGGCTCTATGCCCGAACCGACGCCAACCGCGGGGTTTGGAAAGCGCCCGCCGGTACCGAGGCGCGCCTGCAGAACGTGCAAGGCTTGGCGTATCTGCTGACCGACCTGCAAAACGGTGCGCTCAATCCGCTGGGAGCCAACTGCCTGCGCACCTTCCCGGTGTACGGCAATTTGTGCTGGGGGGCTCGCACGCTCGACGGTGCCGACCAACTGGCCAGCGAATGGAAATACATTCCCATCGTGCGCCTCGCGCTATTTATTGAGGAATCGCTATTCCGCGGCACCAAGTGGGTGGTGTTCGAACCCAACGACGAACCACTGTGGGCGCAGATTCGCCTCAATGTTGGGGTGTTCCTCAACGGCCTGTTCCGCCAGGGCGCATTCCAGGGCCAGACGCCGCAGGAGGCCTATTACGTCAAGTGCGACAAGGAAACCACCACCCAAGCCGACCGCAACCTCGGCATCGTCAACATCGAAGTCGGTTTTGCGCCGCTAAAACCGGCCGAGTTCGTCGTCATCACCATCCAGCAGATCGCCGGCGATCTGCAAACCTGACGAGCATGGCGAAACGCGCCTACCGATGATGATGAAAAACGCTCGCGCCCTGCTCGTTACCCTCACCCCATCTCTCTCGCAAGGGGAGAGGGGGAGCGAGGTTGCCCAGGCTAATAAGTCAAATTGAAGGAGTCGGCCCATGGCCCAGTTTTCCGTCAACACCCATCGCTTCGATCCGTACAAGAATTTCAAATTCCGCATCAAGTGGGATGGCCGCTATGTCGCCGGAATCAGCAAGGTGGGGGCGCTCAAGCGCAGCACCGAAGTGGTGGAGCACCGCGAAGGCGGCGACCCATCCACCTCGCGCAAGTCGCCGGGCCGCACCAAGTACGAGGCCATCACCCTCGAACGCGGCGTCACTCACGATCCCGAATTCGAGAACTGGGCCAACAAGGTGTGGCACACCGGCGCAGGACTGGGCGCCGAGGTCAGCCTCAAGGATTTCCGTAAGGACATGCTCCTCGAGGTGTACAACGAAACCGGTCAGGTCGTGCTGGCTTACAAGATCTACCGCTGCTGGGTGTCGGAATTCCAGGCGCTGGCCGACCTCGACGCCAACGCCAATGCCGTGCTCATCCAGACCCTCAAGCTGGAGAATGAAGGTTGGGAACGCGATCTGGACGTCACCGAACCCGCCGAGCCGGTGACCGGAGGCTAAGCCTTTGTTGCCGCAAACCGAAGTTCGGGATTGCGCGGTGCGGGGCTGGCGCCCGTTCGGTCACGCCGAAGACCTGGACGTGGATTTCCACGCCGCCGACCGTCCCGCGCTGGTGACCAACCTGCTGGCGCGTTGCGGCGCGCCGCGCGACGACCGCTACTGGTGGTCGCAGGCGGTGGGCGCGCGCATCGCCGCGCTGGTGCGCCTGCTGGCGGTGACCGATGGCATCGAACAGCTGGGCTTGCAGGCGCGTTGCCGTGAACCCGCGTGCGGTGCCTGGTTCGAATTCGAACTGCCGCTGGCGAGCGTACTCGATCAGCTCCCCCCGGATGAACCGATACGCGCCACGCTGCCGGGCTCGCGCCCGGTCACGCTGCGCCGCCCGAGCGGGCGAGACCTCAGCGACTGGCGCGCGCAGCGACCTCGATCGCACGAGCAGGCGGTGCAGGCGATGTTGCAAAGCCTGGTCATCGACGGCGCCGTGAGCGTCGAAGACGCGCCGGCCCTCGCCGACATCCTCGCGTCCGAAGATCCCCTGGTGGCTTTCAGCGTGTCCTGTGCCTGTCCGGTGTGCGATGTCCCGACGGAAGTACGCATCGATCTGGAGGACATCGCGCTCACCCGCCTGCAACAGCAGCAACGCGCCTTGTTGCGCGAGATCCATGTTCTGGCCTCGCACTACGGCTGGACCGAAGCGCAGATCCTGGCGGTCGCACCGGCGCGCCGTGCGCGTTACCTGAGTCTGATCGACGAGGGAGCATGAGCGATTACTTCGGCGCTTTGCTACGATCCGGCGGCCTGCCTGTTAGCGGCATCCGGCCCGTCACGGGAGACGCGAGCCTCGTACGTCGCTACAACCCCGAGGACTTCGGCATCCACGAGATCGACGAACAGCGCATCGTCCCCGCGGGCGCCGCCTCGAACGACCAGCCGACGGTCCCATCTACGCCCGCCGCCACCCGCGCCGGTTCGGGCGAGGCCGAGGCTTTGGCAGTCGGCCCCGTAAACCCAGCCCTGCCGCCTCCCTTGAAACCGACACGGCCCGAAAGCCCGAACGCCGCAGCCGCGCCGGAACTGGCGAGGGACGATGAACGGTTGGCCAGCCCCACTCTCCCCATGCACGCTGAGCCGACGTTTTCCGAACCAGCGGCCAGTCCGTCTTCGGGTCCCGCCCTGGTGCAGACCGCCTTGCGCTGGATCGCCGCCGGCGAGCGCATCACCGACGAGGCGTCCGAATCAAGCCCCACGCCGCCACCGCTCAGAGCCTCCTCGGAGCCACCCGATGCCCACGAACGCAGCGCTGCAGCCTCGACCATCACCCCCGACCCGCCAGCACCGGCGATGCCGCTCACCCCAGTGCCGGAACGCGCGCCCATGCGGGCGCAGCCCAGAGCCGCGCCCGAGGCAACGGCTTCTCTTCGTGAGCCCGCTGCGGATCGCCGGGCCGCCGTCCCAGGCTTCCCGCGCGAGGAGGTGATCGAGGTCTCCATCGGCGCCATCCATGTCCGAGTCGATGCGCCGCCGGCGGTGGCCGTAACCCCCACTCCCCCCGCACCGCAACCCGCGGTGACACCGGCGCCGCGCTCCGGTCTCTCGCGGCGAGCCCTATGGAGGATCTGACGCATGGCGCTGGCAGACTCCGGCAGAGCGATCGGTGCAGTAACCCGGTTGTTGCGGGATCACCTGATCCGCCGCGGCTTCGAGGTGAGCGTGGGCAAGCCCGAGGTGGCGGCCGAAACCAATACCGCCGCCAAGCTCAACCTGTTTCTTTACGAAACCCAGCTCGACCCCTCGCTGCGCAACTTCAGCCTGCGCGACGCCGAGCCGCCGCCCCTGTGGCTGGTGCTCAAGTATCTGCTGACCGCCTTCGACGATAGGGAGGAGAGCGACAGCGCCGCCGCCCACGAGCTGCTGGGGCAGGGGCTCTCTGCCTTGCAGGACCTGAATTTCCTGCGTCTCGATCCGCTGGTGGCGCCCGATGTGCGCCTCGCGTTGGAGAATAACCCCGAGCCGCTGAAACTGACCTTCGACGAATCCAGCGTCGACCTGCTGTCCAAGATCATGCAGGGCACCGACGAGCGCTACCGACTGTCGGTGGCCTTCCAGATGCGACCGGTGATGGTCGCGCCCACTCCCGAGCCGCGGACTAGCCTGCTGGTGGGCATCGACTACACGACCGCGCCGGAGACCGTGATCGGCGTAGACGGCATCGCCATCGTCGTGCTGCCGACCCTGGGACCGCGCTTGCAGCGCGTCGAGCCTCAGGCCTTCGAGACTGGCACCCAGATTGAGCTGTTTGGCGAGGACCTCAACAGCAGCGACCTCGAAGTGGTGCTGGGGGACGTGGTGCTGACGCCCGTAGTGCGCCTGCCCGATCGCCTGCGCGCCACCGTCGAGGCCGATCCCGGCGGCAATCCCCAGGGCCCCATCGCATCCGGCACTGCCCTCTCCGCCGGGGAACTGCCCCTGATCGTGCGACGCCGTCTGTCTCCCACACGCACCCGCTCCAGCAATCTCCTGGCCGCGCGGCTGCTGCCGACCCTGACCAGCGCTGCCGTGATCGCCGGCAACCTCGTGCTTACCGGCCTGCTGCTCGGCGATGACACGGACGACGTGATGGTCTCCTTTTACCGCACCAGCGACGGCACAACCGTGCACACCTTCGACACCGTTACCACCGCCGCCGATCAACAAACCCTGACCGTGCCCGGCGCCGCTGCCGCCGCGCCCGCCGGGGCCTACCGGGTGATCCTGCGCGTGAACAACCAGCAGGCC
>JALORT010000419.1 GCA_025458755.1 Methylotetracoccus sp. | reverse complement strand
CCGATCATCAGCGGCACGAACCAGTTGCCGAACCCGCCCATCGTCGCCGGCATCACCATGAAGAACACCATGATGAGGCCGTGACCGGTCACGAACACGTTGTAGAGATGCGCGTTGGCGAAATACTGCATCCCGGGCTCTTGCAGCTCGAGGCGGATCCCCACCGACAGCGCGCCGCCGATGATGCCTGAGATCATGGCGAAGATGAAATAGAGCGTGCCGATGTCTTTGTGGTTCGTGGAGAAAAGCCAACGGCGGATGCCGGTCGGTGCGTGGTCGTGATGATCGGCGTGTGCCGCAGTGCTACCCATGGTCTTCGACCTTTTCGTCTCGGGTTGTATTCGTGGTCCTGTACACGGATGCCGGAGCGCGGCTGCCGCCGCTGCTCAGGCGATGGAGATCAGCGCTGATCGGCGGCGTCAGCCACGGACTTGATCCCGGCATGATCCAGCGCCACGCGATCGGTGATCTCCTTGGCCTTCTTGCGGTCGCCCGCTTTCATTGCCGCGGTCCACTGATCATAGATTTCCGGCTTCACGACGCGAACGGCGATCGGCATGAAAGCATGGTTCAGGCCGCACAGTTCCGAGCACTGGCCGTAGAAAACGCCCTCCTTCTCGGGGCGGAACCAGGTCGCGGTCAAGCGGCCGGGTACGGCGTCGATCTTCGAACCGAAGGGCTGAATGGTCCAGTTGTGGATCACATCGTTAGACGTGACGAGCATGTGGACGACCTTGTTGACCGGCACGAGGATCTCGTTGTCGACTGCCAGCAGGCGCGGCGTCGGAATTCCCGACTTGACCTTTTCGGCCACCTCTTCATCAGACAGCATGTTCGAAGTGACGGTGAACGTCTTGTCCTCCGGCGTCGTGCCCGGATACTCGTGTTCCCAGAACCAGGCGTTGCCTATCGCTTTGATTGTCACGTCGGGCTTGGGATAGGTGTATTGAAGCATCAGCAGCTTGAACGACGGGATCGCGATCGCGACGAGAATGAGGATCGGCACGACCGTCCAGGCAACTTCCAGCAGCGTGTTGTGAGTCGTCTTGGAAGGAACCGGGTTCTTCGATTCGCGGAACCGAACCATAACGTAGATCATCAGCGCCAGAACGAAGAGCGTGATCGCGATAATGATGATGTTGACGAGGTCGTAGAACTCCGAAATTCCGCGGGCAACTTCAGTCACCGGCTGAGGCAGGCCCATCTGGCCGGGCGTTGCATAACCGAGCGCATACGCCGGTGTGTCTGCAAACCCGATGATGGTGCTGACCGCAGTTACCAGGGCTGCGAGACCCAGCAATCTCGATGGACGTGTCGTCGTCATTCCAAGCGCTCCCCAGATCAGCCCGGTTCTGGCCGGACCTCATGATCGAACAGGGGAAATGCCTTTCCTCGAGAGTACGCTCCCGAGTGTGGTGAATGGCTAAATCCGTTCAACGCGATGCAGCTAACAGCCGCGCGTATGTACCGTGATTAGCCGTTGGCGCCAGGGTCATCATCGGACGTCAAAGCCGTGCCGATATTGTCACCGAGCAACCATCATCCAAGTGCGACGATCTTCCCCTTCGTCTAGAAACAGAACAACCGGGATCGCGAGCCTAAGTCAAGTTTTTTGCGGCAATTTCCCGCACGAAGTCATCCACACTCGACATGTCATCGTTTGAACCGCCCCCATTTCAGAACAGCCGTCTAAACTGTTGAAATTGTCTCCTTTCGGCCTTTTTCCTGAGCGAACCACACATTGCTCGCGTACCACCGACACTCGAGCCGTTGACGTGGCGGTGCAATCTTCACTCCGTACCTGTGCGCCCGTGTCGCGTCTCCTTCGCCGTTCCACCCCGAGATAGATGTCTCCATGCCATTCCGTTTCCTCTGCCGTGTTGCAGCACCAAAGTGCAGCGTGTCCGGAATCCTGCGCGTCCGTGCCATGGGGGTCGCGGCACTCGCCATGGTCGCCGTGCATTGCATATTGCCCTCGCCTGCACGCGCTCAGGATTCGAAAGCGCCTGAGATGGCTGACGGTACCGTCAAGGCACAGCATGGGGATTGGCAGGTCGTCTGCAAACCACCGCCGGCTGGCGCCAAGAACGAGGTCTGCGCCCTCGTGCAGAGCGTCACCGCGGAAGATCGCCCCAACGTCGGGCTCACCGTTTATTTTCAGAAGTTTTCACAGGGCATGCGGGTGCTGCGCGTGTTCGCACCTGTCGGCGTGCTGCTTCCGCCCGGCATTGGCCTCAAGATTGATGACGTCGATGTGGGCCACGCGCCGTTTCTGCGTTGCCATACCTTCGCCTGCTACGCACAGGTCACCCTCGACGACAAACTGATCAACCAGTTTTCGACTGGTAAAACGGCGATCTTTATTATCTTCCAGACAGAAGAAGCCGGGATCGGCATCCCGCTTTCGCTCAACGGTTTCAGTCAGGCGCTCGCCGCACTACCCTGAAATCGGAGACGAATGAGCCGACGCCAAATGGCTTCAGCTCACCTTTGCATTGGCGGCCGGCATCCGGATCAGGTCAGCCGTACGGTCACGCTGCGCCGTTTCAGGCTTTCTGGGAAATGTCACGCCGCCGGTCACGCCGGCACCGCGACCTGCTTGCGGCAAAGTCTGGAAAAGTTCGCTCCAGGCATTCGCGATGCGCGAGGTGGAGTCCTGATACTGGGATGTCGCTGTCTGCCAGAACCGCATCTGCTCGTTCACCAGATCGCTGTGCGTCCGGCACCGTGAGAGGCGCTGCGGGATGCCTAGATAAGCCTGCGCGCGGCGGCTCATCAGTGTCAGAAGTTCCATCTGCTGAACGGTCAGCACTTTCATCGGACCAAACCCGGCCGACATCCCATCCAGGATCTGCTTGGGATCGAAGGGACTCTCGAACGGCTTAGGCTCGAAACTTTGCGTCCCGAGCCAATCATGTACATGCGGATTATTCGGGGAAGGCTTGTCCATAACGCGCGAACCTCTCGTGCACTCGTTACGACGAACGCTGCTCTTCTTTTGAACGTCGGTATAGGCGGTATTTTGTTACGATTG
>JALORT010000418.1 GCA_025458755.1 Methylotetracoccus sp. | reverse complement strand
CATTCCCGGCGCGTTCGCCCAAGCCGTTGATGGTGCATTCCACCTGCCGCGCACCGTTCAGGACAGCCGACAGCGAGTTTGCGACGGCCAGACCCAAGTCATTGTGGCAGTGGACCGAGAAGATGGCCTGGTCGGAATTCGGGATGCGCTCGATCAAGCGCTTGATGGTACGTCCGAACTGCTCGGGCATCGCATAACCCACGGTGTCGGGAATGTTCAGCGTGCGGGCGCCAGCGTCGATCACCGCTTCCAAAATGCGGCACAGGAAATCCTCTTCCGAACGCCCGGCGTCCTCGGGCGAGAATTCCACGTCGTCCGTGTATTGCCGGGCCCGTTTGACCGCGTTGACCGCGTGCGCGACTACCTGATCCGGCGTCATGTTCAGCTTGCGCTGCATATGGATCGGCGAGGTCGCGATGAAAGTATGGATGCGGGGCCGCTTCGCCTCGCGCAGCGCTTCACCCGAGCGGTCGATATCCCGGTCCAGCGCGCGCGCGAGTCCGCAGACCGTCGTGTCCTTGATAGCGCGGGCGACCGCCTGCACGGATTCGAAGTCGCCGGGACTGGCGGCAGGGAAGCCGGCTTCGATCACATCGACGCGCAGCCGTTCGAGCGCGCGGGCGATGCGGACCTTTTCCTCGCGCGTCATCGACGCTCCGGGGCTTTGTTCACCATCCCTCAACGTGGTGTCGAAGATAATCAATTTATCGCTCATGACCTGGCTCCTGAAGTCAGGCGCGACTCGCCGCCTGATGGGTCGGATAGAAGGAAGAGAAATCGAAAAAGAATGGGATTTAGATGTGACTGCCCGTCAGGGCAGCAGGGCCAGAGAGCGAAGGCGCATGGCACGGCAGGCATACAGGCCGGCGACAACGCCTGGGCCAGGCCGGGCTAAGCCTTGAGAGGGATACGGGGACGAAGTCGACATGGCCCGACTATACAATGGGCCGGGCATGGTTGCCAAGTTGTTGCAGTGGCCGCCACCGGGGCACGACCCGGCTCCGGTGTGGCGACCCCGACGGCAGGACGTCACCAGTGCTGTTCCGATCGGGGATTGCCATGAACTCCCGGCCGGAGCGGACGTCGAGTGACCGATCGCCAACTCAGAGTTAGTGAATTTTTCGTAGTGTGCGCCGTGCGCGCGTTCCAACTGTACACGTTACACAGGGTTTTTTCAGAAGTTCGCAGCGAATTTTCCGCCGGACCCGATCAAAACCGCAGTTCGGTCTGTGCGTAGAAATAATTCACGTTGTCGTGATTGGCCGGTGCACCGGGGGCATTGCGGGCGAAGTTGCCCTTGATCAGAGTCTGCCACCCGCCTTCCAGTGAGACGTTGTCGTGCGCATCCCAGCGGATGGCGAGTTCGACGGTATGACCCATGAAATCGCCGGACCGCCCGGTCGGATCGATCAGGTTGGCCGGCTGCCACAACGCTTTCGAATCGGCCATCCACCAGGCCCGGTAGGCCAGAAAGCTGGTCACATCCCGGTGCGGCACCAGAAATAGGCGCGTTCCCGGCGAGTTGATATTGTTACGGGCGAACGGCCCCCAAATGCCGGTCGGCCCGTATTCGAAGCGCCGAGCGCCGTAGAGCGTGTCGAACGAGTTCGTGGTCGCGCCGCTGGCGTTCTTGCCGCCGGTTGCATAGTCGTACTGCGCGACGATGCGCGGGTCCCAGGGCAGGTCGAAGGTGTAGCCCACCTGGATGTGCTGGAAATAGGCTTCGTGGTTCAGTTCCCGGGCGGTCGCGTTTTCCCGTGATTTACCGGTTTGTGCGACGCTCTCGCCTTCGAAGTCGAACTCGCCCTTCTGGGGTTTTCGAAACAATCGGAATCCCGGCGTATACAACTGGCGGTTTCGGGCGCTGCTCGGGTCCTCGTCCAGGTAGTACAGATACAATTCGCCGCGGATGTCCCACGGCAACATCTGGGTTTCCGCGAAGACGCCCGTGAACACCGTGTCCTTCTGTTCCTGGTCCCAGGCCCAGTCATTGTTCAACAGCTTGTCCTTCTGTTCCGGCAGGCGCACCACCGGAACAGTCGCAAATGCCGAAACCTGCCAGTCCCCGTGGCCTTCGCGCAGTCGAAATTTCAAGCCGGTGAAGGCATTGGTGGTATTACGGAAGACGTTCCGGGCGACCAGACGCCGGCTGCCGAATTCCATGGTCTGTCGACCGCCGATCGCTTCAAAACCCAGACCGGAATCGAGCAGGTTCTGGGTTGCATACGCGGCATAGATCTGCGTGAAATCCGCCACGTTGACCATCGTGGTGTTCAGTGTGTATGTGGGTTCAGCGCCGAACTGCCGGGCATCCCAGAATTCGAATCCAGCACGGAACCCGCCGTAGTGGGCCTCCAGCCACAGCACCGTCTGCAGCGGAATCTGATGCTGGCCGCCGGTTTGACCCCTCTGCCAGGGCACGTCGAAGGTTTCGTACCGGGTGCGCTGCTCCAACATGCCGTTCAGCCACTCCGGCATGCCGAGCATTTTCTTGGCATTGATGTGCTCGTGCAGGTCCCAGCGGTTCTTGCCGGTGACCCAGTCCTTGCGCTGACTTCCGCCCGCGGTCAGACCCCAGCGGTTCGGGCGTCGATACTCGGGCGGCGTAGTGCCTTTTTTGTCCTCCGCGGGAGTTTTGCCAACGCCGGGGTCGGTCTTGGCGGCAGCGCGTACCGGCTGGGCGCTCGCTGGCGACGGGGCCGCAGCCGCGGCCGTTTTCGCTTTGAGGCGTGCAGATGCGGCTGGACCATAAGCTTCGGGGGTCGCAGACTCGGCGTACCCCGGCGGAGGGGCGATCATGCCCACCATACACGCCACGGCAAGAGTTGCAGAGGGGTTCGTTGACATCGCTACTCCAGTTGTCCGGTCGGTTGCGTTATGTAGACTACAGTATAACCGAACGGCAGGAGAGGGTTTAATCGGTTTCCTACCAAAGTGCAATGGGTTGTTGCTCAGCGGCAACAAACTTTCTTTCGAGACAAACAGCGCCGTGCGACCAATATTCGGATGTTCGGCGGAATGTCAGGTTCTGATGGTCTTG
>JALORT010000417.1 GCA_025458755.1 Methylotetracoccus sp. | reverse complement strand
CAGTAGCGGCCGCGCTCGATCCGTCAGGACCAGCGTGCCAAAGCCCTCATCATCCCCGGTGAGATAGCCTTGTGCCACCAATTGCCGGTAGAGCCCGCGCCACACCGCGGCGTCCGTCTCCTTGCCGATGCCGAATACCGTCAGCTTGTCATGCGACGACCGGATGCAGCGCTCGTCTGCCTTGCCTTGCAGAATGTCGACGAGATAGCCGACGCCAAAGCGCTGGCCGGTCCGATAGACCGTCGACAGCGCCTTTTGCGCCAGAACGGTTCCATCCTCCGTCGCCGGCGGCGTCAGGCAGTTGTCGCAATTCCCGCACGGCGCACTGCCGCGCTGGCCGAAGTACGCCAGCAGAGCCTGCCGCCGGCACGTCACCATCTCGCCGAGCCCGATTAGCGCATCGAGCTTCTGCCGCTGCACCTGCTTGAAGGCTTCCGCGCCCTCCGATTGCGCGATCCACTGCCGCTGCTGGATCACGTCCTGCAGCGAATAGGCGAGCCAGGCGTTCGCCGGTTCCCCGTCGCGGCCCGCGCGCCCGGTCTCCTGATAATAGGCTTCTATCGACTTCGGCAGGCTCAAGTGAGCCACAAAGCGCACATCCGGCTTGTCGATCCCCATGCCGAACGCGATCGTCGCGACGATGATAAGTCCATCCTCCTGCAGAAAGCGCTCCTGCGCCTTGCGGCGGATCTGCGGATCGAGCCCCGCGTGATAGGCGAGCGCCCGCCGCCCCTTCGTCGTCAGCCACGCGGCGGTCTCTTCCACCTGTTTGCGCGACAGGCAATAGACTATGCCCGCATCTTCCGGGTGCTCGGCCTCGATGAACTGCCACAGCCGCTCGCGCGCACTGACCGAGCCCATTTCTGCAATCGTGTAGCGGATGTTCGGCCGGTCGAAACTGGCAACGAACCACTCCGCTTGCTCCAGGCTCAGTTCTGCGACGATCTCTTCCCGCGTGCGCTCGTCCGCCGTCGCCGTCAGAGCTACCCGCGGCACGCCGGGGAATCGGTCGGCGAGCTGCCGCAGCTGCCGGTATTCCGGCCGGAAGTCATGCCCCCACTGCGAGACGCAGTGCGCCTCGTCGATGGCGAACAGCGAAATTGTGGTCTGCCCCAGGAGAGAGATCATCCGCTCCTGCAGCAGCCGTTCGGGCGCGACATACAACAGGTCCAGCGCACCAGCGACGAGCTGCCGTTCCACCGCCTGCTGTTCAGGAAATGAAAGGCTGGAGTTGAGGAAGGCGGCCGAAACGCCTGCTTCCTTCAGCGCATCCACCTGATCCTGCATCAGCGCGATCAGCGGCGAGACAACGATGCCCGTTCCGGCCCTAACGATGGCCGGGATCTGATAACACAGCGACTTGCCGCCGCCAGTTGGCATCAAAACGAGCGCGTCCCGGCCCGCGAGCACCGTCTCGATGATCGCCGACTGGTGCAGCCGGAAGCTATGATAGCCGAACACGCGTTCCAGGACGCCGAGGGCGGCCTTGAGCGTCGGTCCCTCGGTCGATGGTTTCCGCTGAGCGGCGGGCGGCATGGGTTCTGTTCGGTCAAACAAGAGGATGTCTCCCGCACTCTTAGAATGATTCCGTTCCCGGTGCGGGTGCTGCCAACATCTTGTCCCGTGAAATCCGCGCCTTCTCGAATCGCGAACAACAGACTTCTCCGTCGTCTGACGTGACCGTGCCACTCTCGTGATCTAGAAGGTTCGCACGCACGGCGGCCGGCGCTGCGGAGCAGCGTCGCCGTGCGCCAACAATAAAAGGAACCTTCATAAATGCGGCTGCTGACGGGTCTCGCCATTGTCTTAGCAGGCCTATTCTACGTCGCGTGGCCGGCCTGGTCGGCCTATCAGATCAAGATCGCGCTTGAGAGCGGCGATGCCGCAGGCGTCGAGCGCGGCATCGATTTTCCGGCCGTTCGCCAGTCGATGCGACCGGCGGTTACAGCCGGTATCGAGCAAAACCTCAAAGAGGCAACGAAGGGTGCGCCCGGTAGTGACCTCATTATCGAGAAGATGAGCAAAGACACGCTGCCGAATTTGGTCGAAGCCTCGCTGGAAACTCTCATCACACCGCAGTCGCTGATCCGCCTGCACGCGGAAGGCAAAAGCTTGCGCGAATTCATCAACGCCATGAAGGCTGGAAAGCCGGATCTCGCCGGGCAGGTGGGCGGCTTCGTCCGCGATCTTTTCGGCAAGAGGCCGGACCCGGACGCCCCCGCCGCCGGAGCAGGCGTATCGGCAACCGCTGCGCCGGTCGTTCCTGAGAGCCGCCGGTTGGGATTGGGCAACATCAAGTCAGTCGGTTTGGACGGTCCTTTGGGCGTGTCCATTGGTTTGGCCCGGGATGCGAAAGCAAACGAACCGGATCTCACCGCCACATTGTCTTTCGACGGTACCGGTTGGCGGGTGACGGGCCTCATTCCCCGGCTCTGAGTTAGAGTTATGTCCCGCACGCCAAGCGGTTAGGGATCTTCCCGGGCTTTGATGCGTTTTGGAAAAACAATAAGTTACAGACTGCGGCTCCAATCATTTGTGTGCATCGTTTATCATCTGGAAAGATTAGCCGGGCAATTGATACCTTCCGGTCGATCTGGGGCTTGGCGAGTCGTTTTGGGTGCAGCAATTGTGCACCTTAAAGCTAGAGTGCAGGGGAGTGTTCGATGCGTTCGGTAGTGTGTGCCGTGGCTGCTTTGGGAGCGGTCATGGGGTGGGCGGGGGCATTGGCTGCCGCGCCTGCTGGAATGGCGACAGTCGGCAAAATCGTCGCCGCCGAACCTACCGACGATGAGCGAGCGGCGCTGGCCGCAATTGTCGCAGAAGTCGAAGCCCGTATGGAAGCGGCCCGCGACCCTATCGAACGGGGCCACCTTTCGCAGCTCTCCGGCCACTATCGCGAACAGGGCGTCGTCCCCCACTGGACCCATGCCGGCGGCCTGACCGATGCGGGCCGCGCGCTGTATGACGAACTTGCCAAGGCCGATTTCTATGGCCTCGATCCCGCACAATTCCGCTTACCCGTTCTTCCCGTGGCTGCAGCATCTCTCGCGGCC
>JALORT010000416.1 GCA_025458755.1 Methylotetracoccus sp. | reverse complement strand
CCAGGCATCCAGCAAGGCTGAAGGTTCAGAGAGGTGGCGCTCCTTACTCGGCCCTTGTCCGCGCGAGACCAGCCAGTCATAACGTTCCAGCTCCGTCAAAACCAGGGAGGCTGTAGCCGGTGATACGAGCGCCCGTTCAGCGAGGTCCTTGACGCCGAACCAGTCGCCATGATGGACTAACAGTGCGTGCAGGACTTGCGCGCGCCGACCGGAAAACAGTGACCGCACGGACTTCACCTGACTCTTGGATGGCGGCTTGTCGATGTAGAGGTAGGCACCAGGTGCGGGCAGATAGAGGCTGCCGCCGCTGTCGTAATAGCCGACCCGCTCGTCCCTGAGAAGCGCTTTGGCTCCGGGGGAGATGGACTCGGCAACCAGCAGCCACACGGGATCGTACCCCGGTGGATGAGGTGAGCGACGATTGGGTGTCCTAAGCTGCCACAGCACCTCACGCACGTCTCGCGGATACGCGGCCTTCCTGGCCTCGATCAGCAGGGTGAAGGACTTGCCGGCGACACGCAGATCGATCCGAGCGTCATGGGCCTGTTCGCCGGCCGAGCCCGCAGGCTCCCCGCGATCAAGCTCGGCTTGCACTTCCGGCAGATCCCGCAGGGCGTTGAGGAGCTGATCGATCAGTGCGCGTTCAGCAGTGGGCGATGCAGGCATCGTGGCTTGGACGAGTCTTTACTGGGCAGTGAATATCCGCATACTAGCTCTGCTTCAGCATTTTTGCCATATTTACTGCGCAGCAAATTACCGATCCTGTCGGTGTTTCAACTTCAAGCGAACGACGCTACCTCGTGAAACCGATGCCACACGGAGCGTAGTGGCTTGTCCGTCAGGCTATACCTCGGGCGGCAGCGAGCTTTCCTTATCAGCCGCACTGGCCGGAGTCATGCCCGAAAACGGGGAACTCACTGCCCGTTGCGTAGACGGCGCAGCAGGATTCGGGCCGTGATAAGCCCGAGATGTAGGCGGAACGTACTGTGGTCATCGTCCGACAGGCCGGGATGCGATCCATCGGTGTGCAGCATCTTGAACAAACCATTGAGATAGCTCTTTCCGTCGAGCGCCCACTCGTTCCGATCCTTCGAGAGAAAACCTCGCTCCGCGAGTAGCGCGCGGCGGTTCTCGGAGGTGAGCTGCGCGGCCCTTTGAGGCTCTTTCTTCAAAGCAATGTCGTCGAGCAGACCTTCCAGAAAACTGCGTATCTGGCTGTTCGCCGCGGCCCAGTCACCCCTTGCATGGGCAGCGATTGCCTGGTCAAGGTGTCCCAGCGGGACGTTGAAACCAAAGCACTCCAGGAGTTCGCGCACTTCGTCGTCGGCCTCCGGCAGGTCGATTTCCTCTGGCAGGGCTGCGCGCAGCCGCGCCTCACGCGAATACTCGTCCCACGACACCACATACCCATCGAGCGCCAAGCCGCGCAGAAATGGCGCTTGCTCTGGCTTCCCGTACTCGGACCGGGTCAACTCGACTGCCATTCGGACGACCGCTTCGGCCAAAGTCATTTGGCCATCCACCGTGTCGATGAGTTGTGTCGCTCGCAGCGTCACTGCCCTTGCCAGCAGCGCGCTCTTCGCGGTCACGCTTTTTGAGGACGCAAGCTCAATTTCATTGTCGAGCCCCATCCGAACAATGATCTGATCGAACCTGGCTTGCGTCGATGCGGCACCCAGAAACTCGATAGCCGCGATGATCGTCGGACGTGTGAACGGATGGACTTTCAAGAAATGCCGCCTCGCAATGGTTGATCTGTCACGACTAATCCCCCGCATCCCATCAGCGGCCTTTTCACGGCGAGTCGAAAACACCCGGCAGGTCGCGCCCACCGTAAACGACGCGCTCAATCCGTACGACCTCGCCCATGACGCGGAAGAGAATGGCATAGCTTCCGACGGTTGCCATGCGCGCCTCGTCGCCAATGTCGGAACGGAGCTGGTAGATCAGCGGGTTGCGTTGAATGTCCCGGAACTTGGCGCGGATGTTCTGGATGAACATGACGGCACGAGGTGGATTGTCCTGGGCGATATAGGCCGCAATGTCGTCCAGATCGCCCTCGACGAAGCGCGATAGTTCCAGACGCATCACTTCGTGCCTGCAGCCTCGGCGATCGCCTGGTACTTGCGTTCGAGACGGTCGAGCACCTCATCGGCTGAGACTCCTGGCGCCTTATCATACATCGCTTCCTGCCAGAGTTGGCGCAGCTCGGCGATACCCTGTTGGCGCGCGCTGCGCTTGTACGTCCAGTCGCGCAGCGCATCGCGAATAACTTCGCTGCTGGAGGCGTATTCGCCGGTGGCAACGGCGCCGCGGACGATGGCGACCATCTCGGGCGGCAAGGCGATGCTGATTTTCTCGGCGGTGGTCATGGGCACCTCCATGGACAAACGGTAGGAATATTTCCTACCAAAATAGCAAAAAGAGCTGACAGTCGCAACCGGAAAATGGCCGCTTCATGAGACGACATCAGAATCAGTCACCTGCTTCTGGAACCGCATCTAGAGCAATGTTGCCAATCCTTGCTTGATCAGATCAGGTAGGTTCTTCTGCACACTCAACGTCTTGATGAAATCAGGATCGTCCGCCACCGTCAGTGGGTCCAGGACGGCGTCAGCCGCCTTAGTAGGGCTTAGGGTAAGCGATTCCCGCCGCCGCGTTTGGCGGATCTCCCGCCCGTGATGTTCCAGCGGAAGAGATAGTCGGAACGTGTCTGAATCCACGTGAGCACACGTATCGCGCTCCCCGCTTCCGGTGATCGACGCCGACGGTGGGCTGCTCGGAAACAGACAACAGAGTCCCCCAGAACTGGGTGGGTCTGTGTTCGCCGGTGAGGCTCTGCTGGTGATCGACGACCAGGCGCTACAGGTAGGGTTGATGAAAATTGCTTACCATGCGCTTACCGGTGAGCAAGAAAAGAAAAAAGCCACTCTTGAAAGTAGTCTAAGTCTCTGATTTAATGGTGCCGCTGCCCGGAATCGAACTGGGGACCTACGCATTACGAATGCGCTGCTCTACCGACTGAGCTACAGCGGCACGGCGTCGAGTGTCGCCTATGC
>JALORT010000415.1 GCA_025458755.1 Methylotetracoccus sp. | reverse complement strand
CGTCATCATCACCAACCCGATCGATGTGATGACGTATTTGGCGACCGTGCTGTCGGGTTTTCCGCCACATCGGGTGATGGGCGTCGGCACCCTGGTCGATTCCGCGAGGTTCCGCACCCTCCTGTCGCAAGAAATCCACATCCACCCCGACGACCTCCGGGCTTACGTGCTGGGCGAACATGGCCCGCATCAGTTCCCCGTGCTGAGCCATGCCCAAGCCGGCGGCGAACCGATTCGCGCCACGCCGGCCCACCGCCAGCTCTTCCGGCAGGTGATCGATGCCGGGTTCGAAGTTTACCGGCTCAAGGGCTACACGAATTACGCCATCGCGACTGCCACCTGTCTGGTGCTCGAATCCATCGTGTTCGACCAATGCCGGACCATGCCGCTGTCCACGTGCTTCGAGGAGTGGATGGGCATTCGCGACAACTGCTTCAGTATCCCGGTGGTGCTCGGGCGTCAGGGCATCGTGCGCCATCTTCAGCCGAAGCTCAGCCGCGCCGAGTACGGAAAACTCCAGCGGGTCGCCGCCGCCGTGCGGCAGACCATCGACGCCCATGTAGCCGTCACGGAACCCCAGTGATGAAGCCCAGTTCGCTGCCGGAGGCCTCGTTTCGGGAGCCGTCCCAACGGCGTCGGCAGCCCTGTCTGGTGCGGACCGCTTCGGCACCAACCGCTCAGCGGCTACGCAATCCGGCGCCGCGCAACCCTCTTTCACGCCTCACCGGATTGGCGCCACCACGCCCTGCAGCAACGCCGTGAACAGACCTCGTCCAACCGGGTTCCCGAACTGAACATCCGAAGTCTGCGGACTGATACGCGAGGGCCGCCCTGGAGATCAGGGAGCTTGGAGACCCTCGACCGACGATCAGCAGCGATCGCCCGGCCCTGGTGCATTTGACCCAGGCACCACCAGCAGTTTTGGCTTTCGTTCACATTAAGTTGCTGATTTGCCGAAATGACACTTTTGGCATAAGGTGTGCCTGTATAGACACATGTTTAACTACCGCTTTTTCCTCCGATGTACGAATCCGACACCGCTTCTACTCCTTCCGCCGACTTTCTGGAACTGCAAAGTCTGTTTAACAGCCTCGAGAAGCCCTATGGACCGGGTGAAGTCGTTCGTTTCAACCTCGCTTATATTCGCGCTCATCCGCATCTGAAATCACACGAGAAATACCGTGCTGCCGAGTTTCTTGATGCCCTGGTGGCCGAAGTGGAACACGAAGATTGTGTCTGCTGCCCCAGCGATTCTTGAACCCCCGTTTCTGCTTCTGGAGTTGCGTTGATGTGCGTTGCGGCGCGCCGTTTCGTTATGCTCGGCTTGGCCACTCTCCCGCTTGTCGCCAACGCCCAGAGCATCGAGGGAGAGCCTCTCGATTTGAGCCTGCACTGGATTGGGTTCGCCTCGGTGGGCATCTTCTTCCTGGCCTATACATTCGCCATGCTCGAAGAGAGCACGATGTTGCGGAAATCGAAGCCGATGGTTTTCGCAGCCAGCCTGATCTGGGTCTTGATCGCCTCGGTCTATGTGTCCGGCGGCATGGGCGAACAATCGGGAGCCGCCTTTCGCCGGTCGCTGGAAGGTTACGCCGAGCTGTTTCTGTTCATTCTGGTATCGATGACGTACTTGAACGCGATGGAACAGCGAGGGGTCTTCGATGCCTTGCGGATTTGGCTGCTGAGCAAAGGCTTCGGCTATCGCAAGCTGTTCTGGATCACCGGCATCCAGTCCTTTTTTCTGTCAGCCGTGTGCAACAACCTGACCACTGCGCTGCTGATGGGCGCGGTGGTGATGGCGATGGCCAAGGACAATCGGCGATTCATCACCGTCGCCTGCGTCAACATCGTGGTCGCCACCAATGCCGGCGGTTCGTTCAGTCCATTCGGCGACATCACCACACTGCTGGCTTGGCAGAAAGGCGTCGTCCCGTTCCTAGACTTCTTCTCGCTGTTCATCCCGTCGTTCATCAACTTTGCCGTGCCTGCGGCGGTGATGCATTTCTGGATTCCGAGAGGCGCACCAGCCTCCGCCGGCAGGCCGGTCCCACTGCGACGCGGTGCGTTGGGTATCATCGTGTTGTTCGCGCTGACCATCCTCACCGCCGTCAGTTTCGAGCATTTCCTGCAGCTGCCGCCAGCGGCCGGAATGCTGGCGGGCCTATCGTATCTGTCGTTCTACTTTTATTTTCTCTATAAGACCCGGCACCCGGGACCCCGGACTCGGCTGGCGCGGGCGGAGCAGGGCGAGATCGATGACCAGCACGTCGACGACATGCCGCGGGACCTCGGTGACACGAAGCAGTTTTTCGACGTATTCCATAACGTCGCACTGCTCGAATGGGACACGCTGCTTTTCTTTTACGGGGTGATGGTCAGCGTCGGCGGCTTGAATTTCATCGGCTATGGGGCCATGGCTTCGAAACTCCTCTACACCGACCTGGATCCTACCGTCGCCAATGTACTGGTCGGCATCGCCTCAGCATTTGTCGACAACGGGACGATCATGTACGCGGTGCTGACGATGGGTCCCGCGTTGTCCCAAGGCCAGTGGCTGCTGGTCACGCTGACCGCCGGTGTCGGGGGCAGTCTGCTGGCGATCGGCTCGGCCGCAGGCGTGGGCTTACTAGGACAGGCCAAAGGCGCCTACACGTTTTCGTCTCACTTGAGGTGGGCACCCGTGATCGCGCTGGGATTTATCGCGAGCATCCTCGCTCATTTCGTGATCAACGCCCGCTTTTTCTGACTTAATTTTCGTCGCACTGCACCCTCTGCTGTTTCCGGTCCCTACCGCGCCGCATCAACGCGCTTGGCCTGGGAGGCGGTGCGCTGGATGGTCGTCGTGTCATCGCCGGGACATTGCCAGCCCGCTATAACCTCGGCTTCTTCCGTGCTCGAAGCCCGCTCACTCGGCGGCCACCGGATTCGTTGATTCTTTGCTTTGACTTTCGAGGTAACTCTTGGACTCGCCACGATTCGTGTTTTTCGACTTCCACGGCAAACGTACTGTTTTCGTGCGTTCGGTTTTCGTCCTGCCCAAGCTCCGAAAACCCGAAATGCTGTCGCGACCCGAAGCGGCTTTTCACGTTCCTTCACACCAGCAGGCAGTAGCGCCCCCTTCCCCGCAACCTCCGGGCTGGCTGCACAGGAAAAAGGCAGGTTCATTCACCGCGACGCCGCGACGTGAGGCGCAGGACGATGAGCCGGTGTTGCTGGCGTTCTACGAGAATGGAGAAAGCGCGAGCTTTTCCTCCCTGCAAACCCACTACCGGAAAATTACGCACGTCTCGCCGGATTGGTTCTCGATGCGCAGTTTTGAGCAGCCGTTGGTCACGGAGACCGATGACGAACTCGTCGACTTCACCGATGCCTCCGGAGTAAAACTGCTGCCGATGCTCAGAAACCTCGAAGGCGACGAATGGCGCCCGGAGATCGTGGAGGACCTCGCTCGGCATCCTGAAAAGCGGCAACGCTACTTCCAAGAACTCCGTGAACAGCTGCAGAACGTCAATGCGGCGGGGGTCTTGATCGACTGGGAGCAGCTCGATCCCGCTTATCGTTCCGAAGTGACGACCCTGCTCACAAGGCTCGCCGAGTTCCTGCACGAGGAATCGCTCGAACTCTGGCTCGGCGTTCCGATCGGCCGGGACGTCGCCGTCTTCGACCTGGATGCCCTGGCTCCGGCGGTAGACCGTTTCGTCGCCCTGCTGTACGACGAAAACGACGAGACCGATGCGCCAGGACCGGTGGGATCGCTTCCCTGGTGGACCGAATGGAGTGAGGTGCTGTTGGCCCATGGAACGCCCCGGCAATGGGTGCTCGCCATCGGCAACTACGGCTACGACTGGTCCTCCGGCGAAAGCGCGGCGACGCTGAGCTTTGCCGATAGCATGGCGCGGGCCCGCCATGGCGGCGATCGCCCGGTCACGGCCGAAACGCCGCTCTATCACCCACATTTCGGTTATGAGGAGCATGGGCGCGCCCACACCGTATGGTTTCTGGATGCGGTCACTTTCCGCAATCAATACAAGCTGGCTGCGGAGAAACAGGCCGGAGGCGTGGCACTCTACCGGCTCGGCACCGAGGATCCTTCCCTTTGGCAGGTCGTCGCCCACCCGCAACTACGTGCGCGTCATCTCGAAAAGGTAGAAGCGGCCGAACGCGTCGCCAATATCGGCGCCGGTGATCTCCTCACGGCGTCCAACGAGAGGGAACCCGGACGCCGTGAGATCGGCGTCAGCACCACCGACCTTTGGACCGAACGTTACGCCAAGGTCCCGAAGGGGCCTCTGCTCTACCATCGCGGCAGCCAAGCCCCCGACCAGGTCGTGTTGAGTTTCGACGACGGTCCGGACCCGCTCTGGACCCCCGCGATCCTCGACATTTTGAACGCAGAAGGCGTGCGGGCCGTGTTTT
>JALORT010000414.1 GCA_025458755.1 Methylotetracoccus sp. | reverse complement strand
CCGCTGGGAAGGCAGCAGCGAAGTCCTCGTCAGTCCAGACTACGTGGTCTTCGAGTGCGGGCCGGAACTCGATCCCGACTACCTGAATCACTTTCGCCGTGGGCATGTTTGGGACAGTTACGTCAGACGATCCGGCGATGGCAGCGTCCGCGTCCGAATCTACTTCGACCACTTGTCGCGAATGCCAATTCGACTCCCCGCCATCGAGGAGCAACGGCGGATCGCCCGCGTGTTGAACGCGGCCAATGCTGAACTCTGCCTCCTCGAACGGAAACTGGATGCGCTCAAACAACAAAAACGCGGCCTGATGCAACAACTGCTGACAGGCGAGGTGCGCGTGCCGGAATCGCTCCTGAAGAAGGGAGCAGATCAATGAGCCGAGCCGCCTCTGGCATCCCTTCGGGATGCGTCCCGATCTTTCGTTCTACAATCCGGGGGTCGTCGCTGCGCTGTGACCCCCGGCTACGGTCTGTGATCGCTCCGCGATCGGTAGCCGACGCCGAAGGCGTCACAGAGAATAGCCGGGGGGCGCAGCCCCCCGGACAGCGCGGCCGATTGCAGTTGCATCCCGGAGGGATGCCAGAGGGAATCACACGCCCGATTCCGGCGAATGATCAGGTAGCGCCAGATCAACGAACCGTCCAATTCGCGTTTCCTCCCAATCACAACTCCACCTGCTCTCGTAGGAGGCCTTTATGGGATCAACCTTTTCCTGTCTTCGCGTCCACATCGTGTTCAGCACGAAAGAACGGCGCCCCTTCATCGCTCCCGCATGGCGTCCCAGACTACACGAATACCTGGGAGGCACCGTTCGTGGCTTGCAGGCTGTTCCGGAATCCGTGGGCGGTGTCGCCGATCATGTGCATTTGCTCGTCAGCTATCGTCCCACTTTGACGATCTCGGATTTCATGCGTGAACTGAAGAAGGCTTCATCCGTCTGGGCCGCCGAGAATCACGAACCGCTTTTTGGCTGGCAAGACGGATATGCGGTGTTCAGCGTGAGTGCGTCCCAAAAGGACCGCGTGTCAGCCTACATTGCAGGTCAGGAGGAGCATCACCAGCGAGGGACGTTCCGCGAGGAATTGGAGGATCTGCTGCTGCGGCATGAAATCGAATTCAAGCCGGAGTACCTGGAATGACCGACTCTGGCATCGGGCACTCGCATTTCCATCGCGGAGGTTTCCATGAGTGATCTTCCCGCCACTCGCGAAAAACTGATTTCGCAAATCCCCGCCCTGCAATTGCTGATCAATCTCGGCTGGGAATACCTCACGCCCGAAGAAGCCCTCGCGGCACGTGGCGGGAAGACGGCCAGCGTGCTGCTGGACCGCGTGTTGGAAGACCAACTGCGGGCGATGAACCGCATCGAGTTTCGTGGCCACTCGGAACCGTTTTCCGAAGGGAACATCGCCACGGCCATCCGCCGGCTGAAGGACGAGCGGTTCGACGGGCTGATTCGGACCAACGAAAAGCTGTACGACCGCCTGACGCTCGGCACCACGCTGCCGCAGACCATCGCCGGGGACACCAAGAGCTTCCCGCTGCACTACATCGACTGGAAGAACCCGGCCAACAACCGCTTCCACGTCACCGCCGAGTTCGAAGTCGCCCGCACCGGCAGCCAGGAGACGCGGCGGCCGGACATTGTGCTGTTCATCAACGGCATCCCCGTGGCGGTCATCGAGGCCAAGTCGCCCAACGCCAAAGTCGAAGGGGGCTCTTCGCCGGTCGAACAGGCCATCTCTCAAATGCTTCGCAACCAGGGCGTCCACGAGATTCCCCGGCTGTTCGGCTTCGTGCAACTGGTGCTGGCCCTGGCCGTCGGCGAGGCCAAGTACGCCACGGTCGGCACCAGCGCCAAGTACTGGGCCGTCTGGAAGGAAGAAGACCTGGACGAAACGGCCCTCGCGGAACTCGTCAGCCAACCGCTCGCCCCCGACGTTCGCGACCGGCTGTTCTCCGGCGAATTTGCCGAGGCTCGCAGCTATTTCGATCAGCTCGCCACGAAGCGAGGCCGCGAAATCACCGCGCAGGACCGCATCCTGTTCGCGCTCTGCCGCCCGCAACGGCTGCTGCAGCTGGCCGAGCGATACGTGCTGTTCGACGGCGGCGACAAGAAAATCGCCCGGTACCAGCAGTTCTTTTGCGTGCGCCGAATTCTGGACCGGGTGCGGCACCGGGAAGCCGCCGGCAGCCGCCGCGGTGGCGTGGTCTGGCATACGCAAGGCAGCGGCAAGTCGCTGACGATGGTCATGCTGGCCAAGGGGTTGGCACTCGATCTGCCGCGCGAGGGAGCCGACGAATTCAAGATCGTCCTCGTGACCGATCGCGTGGACCTGGACGATCAGATTTACGGCGCGTTCAAGAACTGCGGCACGGCGCCCGTTCAGGCCACCACGGGCAAGCATTTGGCCCGACTGCTGGCCGATCACCACAGCCGGATCATCACGTCGGTGATCGACAAATTCGAGACGGCGCTGCAAGTGGGCAAGAGGATCGAGAACGACAACATCTTTGCCCTGGTCGATGAAAGCCATCGGGGACAATTCGGCGAAACGCACACCCGCATGCGCCGCGTGTTGCCGCAGGCGTGTTTCATCGGCTTCACGGGGACGCCGGTCACCAAAAAGCAGAAGAGCACCATCGGCACGTTTGGCGGTCTGATCCACTGCTACACGATCACCGAAGCGGTGGACGACCAGGCGGTCGTGCGCCTGCTGTACGAGGGCCGCGATGTCCCGCAGACCGTCGATGCCGCCCAGATCGACCGCTGGTTCGAGGAATGGACCGCGGGCATGACCAGGAAGCAAAAGGCCGACCTGAAGAAGAAATACGCCACGTCCGGCGAACTGAACAAGACCGAGCAAAAGGTGATGGCCATCGCCTGGGACATCAGCCAGCATTTTTCTCAGACCTGGAAAGGGACTCCGTTCAAGGGGCAACTGGTCGCGCCGGACAAGGCCACCGCGCTGCTCTACAAACGGTTTCTCGATGACTTCGGCAAGGTCACCAGCGAAGTGTTGATCTCCGGCCCGGACGAGCGAGAGGGATTCGAGGAAGTCGATCAGGCCGA
>JALORT010000413.1 GCA_025458755.1 Methylotetracoccus sp. | reverse complement strand
TTGGCGGCGGCGCGATTGGTTTTAATCTTGGGCATCTGTCCTCTCCCGTCGGGGAACTGTGGGGGTTACTTCTTTTTCTTCGGCGTCAGAGTCATGATCATCTGCCGGCCTTCCATCTTGGCATGTTGCTCGACCGTGGCATGTTCCGCCAAATCAGTCTCGATTCGCTGCAATAGTTCCATGCCCAATTCCCGGTGCGCCAGCTCGCGCCCACGAAAACGAACGGTGACCTTCGCCTTATCGCCGTCGCTGAGAAACCGAATCAGGTTACGAATCTTGACGTGATAATCGCCTTCATCCGTTCCCGGCCGAAACTTGATCTCCTTGACCTGAATCTGCTTCTGTTTCTTCTTGGCCGCCGCCAGCTTTTTGTTCTGTTCGAATCGGAACTTACCGAAATCCATCACCCGGCAGACCGGCGGGTCTGCGTTCGGGGAGATTTCGACCAGGTCCAAATCCGCATCGTAGGCGATTTGCTGCGCCTGTCTGACCGGAACGACGCCAATTTGTTCGCCATCGGCTCCGATCAGACGCACCATCGGTGCGGTAATTTGTCCGTTCAGGCGCGGGTCTTTCTTATCTTGGGCAGTGATACCTAATCCTCCTGGGCTATCATTCGGGCGTCGAGCGATTGGTCGCTGCTTCTGCGCGAAGACGCTCGCTCAGCTCCTGCAAAGGGAAAATACCGAGATCATCGCCCTTCTGTGTCCGGACGGAGATGGAATCGGACGCTTCCTCTTTCGCCCCCACGATAAGCAAATACGGGACCCGTTGCATCGAGTGATCGCGGATTTTAAAGCCGATCTTCTCATTTCTCAAGTCCGTCCGCACACGAAAGCCTTGAGACAGCAGGGAATTGGCGACCCGACGCGCATAGTCGGCCTGCCGGTCCGTGATGTTCAAAACGACCGCCTGCAGCGGAGCCAGCCACAGCGGAAAGAAACCGGCATAGTGCTCGATCAAGATGCCGAGAAACCGCTCCATCGACCCGAGAATCGCGCGGTGCAGCATCACCGGCGTCTTGCGCGAACTGTCTTCGGCCACATAGACCGCGCCCAACCGTTCCGGCATCGAGAAGTCGACCTGAATCGTGCCGCATTGCCAGACCCGATCCAGACAGTCCTTCAGCGAGAATTCGATCTTCGGTCCGTAGAACGCGCCCTCTCCCGGCTGAAGCTTCCAATCCAGCTGCTTCGCGTCCAGCGCCTGGGCCAGCGCCTGCTCCGCTTTGTCCCAAATGGCGTCCGAACCGACACGTTTTTCGGGACGAGTCGACAGCTTGATCAGCACCTGATCGAACCCGAAATCTGCATAAACCCGGAACAGCAAGTCGATGAACTCCGCAACTTCAGGCTGGATCTGGTCCTCGGTGCAGAAGATGTGCGCATCGTCCTGGGTGAACGAACGCAGCCGCATCAACCCATGCAGCACGCCGGACAATTCGTTCCGGTGACACGAACCGAATTCGGCCAGTCGCAGCGGCAACTCGCGGTAGCTCTTGAGTCCCTGGTTGTACACCTGGACATGGCAAGGGCAATTCATCGGCTTGATCGCGTAATCGCGCTGCTCGGCCTGCGTGGTAAACATCTCGTCAGAGAACTTGTCCCAGTGGCCCGACTTTTCCCAGAGGCTGCGCGACACCACCTGCGGCGTGCGAATCTCCTGATAGCCGTTGTCGCGGAAGACCTGCCGCATGTAATTCTCGACGGTCTGCCACAACGTCCAGCCGTGCGGATGCCAGAACACCATGCCCGGCGCTTCTTCTTGCAGGTGGAATAACGACAGCGAACGGCCGAGCTTCCGGTGGTCGCGTTTCTCCGCCTCTTCCAGACGATGCAGGTAGTCCGCCAGTTCCTTTTTATCCGCCCACGCCGTCCCGTAAATGCGCTGCAACATCTCGTTGCGCGGATCGCCGCGCCAGTACGCCCCGGCGACACGCGTCAGCTTGAAGGCCTTGAGCCGGCCGGTATCGGGAACATGCGGCCCGCGGCAAAGATCGGTGAAATCGCCTTGGGCGTAGACTGAGATATCTTCGCCCGACGGAATCTCGGCGATGATTCTCGCCTTGTACTCCTCCCCTTGAGCGCGAAAGAACTCGATCGCCCGATCACGCGGCATCACGGATCGGCTGACCGGCAACGCGGCGGCGGACAGTTCTTCCATCTTCTTCTCGATGGCGACCAGATCCTCCGGCGTAAACGGTCGCTCGAAAGCGAAATCGTAATAGAAGCCGTCGTCGATCACGGGGCCGATCGTGACCTGAGCCGATGGAAACAGCGATTTCACCGCTTGCGCCAACAAATGCGCTGTCGAATGACGGATGATCTCCAGTCCTTCCGGCTGCTTGGCCGTGATGATGGCCAACTCCGCGTCGTCTTCGATCGAGAACGAGGTATCCACGAGCCTGCCGCCGACACGACCGCCCAACGCGGCCTTCGCCAAGCCGGGGCCGATGGACTCGGCCACGTGTTGCACGGTGACAGGGTGCGTGAACTCCCGCCGGGAACCGTCCGGAAGCGTGATGACGGGCATGGGCCGCTGCTCTCAGTGGGTTGCGATTAATCCGGTGGTGTCGTCCCTAACCAAGGCAGGCAATTATACCCCGCCGCCCGCCCCCGCCGTCAACACGAAATCGCTCGCGTCGCGGAGGCGCCGCACTGGTTCGGCAAGGCAGGCGATGAGCCGCATCGGGTGGCCATACTCCCGGCGGATCATGGTCCTCACTCATCGTCACGGTGCGCCCGGCCTGATGCGAACCGACGACGTACGAGATGCGCCCGCCCTACCCGTCCAGAGAGTCCGCATCAGTGTTGAGCTGCCATTCGAGCAGGACGTGTCGAACTTCAATGCCTGCTGCTGCCGGGACTGCTTATCCAGCCCGTCGACGATAAACTAAACACCTGTGCTGCCGATGCCTAACTGCGGTCGCTGTGCCCAGGGCGCCGATGGTGCCGACCTCCGGCTTTTGCGGCTGTCGGGTGCGACGCGACGGGCGCGTGGCCAAAGATAAATTGACTGCCAGGAAACCATGATGGAACTCAATGCCAACACTGAAAAAATGAAAGTTATCGTCGTCGGCGGCGTCGCCGGAGGCGCGTCGTGTGCGGCGCGTCTGCGCCGGTTGGATGAAAGGGCGGAAATCCTGATGGTCGAGCGCGGGCCTTACGTGTCGTACGCGAACTGTGGGCTGCCTTATCACGTCGGTGACGTGATTCCGAAGGAATCGAGCCTGCTGGTGGCGAGCGAAAAACTGTTCCGGGAACATTTCGCGATCGACGTGCGTACGCACTGCGAAGCGATCGCCATCTCGCCGCAAGACAAAACCGTGCAGTTGAAGAATACCGAAACCGGCGACCTTACGACGGAGGCATACGACAAGCTCGTTCTGTCGCCGGGTGCCGCTTCGATCCGACCACCCCTGCCCGGCATCGACCTTCCCGGAATTTTTCACGTACGGACCGTGCCCGATGCGCGGGCGATTCGTCACTGGATCGAGGGTGGCACGTCGTTTCTCTCAGGGATGTTCGCCTACTCGGGCATTCAGGCGTTAAAGCCGGTACGGCGGGCGGTCGTCGTCGGCGGCGGTTTCATCGGTCTGGAGACGGCGGAAAATCTGATCCACGTCGGGTTTGAGGTGACCCTGATCGAGATGAGCGACCAGGTTCTAGCCCCTCTCGATCCGGAACACGCGCGTCTGGTGGCCGGCCATCTGAAACGGCATGGGATCCGCCTGGCGCTTAACGATGGCGTCGCCGGGTTCAGCCAGACCGCGAACGGCGCGCTGGAGGTTTCGACGAAATCCGGCCAGACCTATCCGGCGGATCTCGTGATTCTCGCGCTCGGCGTGCGTCCGGACATCGCGCTCGCCCGGACCGCCGGGCTCGCGATCGGCGAACTCGGCGGGATTCGGGTCGATGACCAGATGCGCACCAGCGACCCCGATATTTTTGCCGTCGGCGACGCCGTTGAAGTCAGGGACTTCGTGACCGGCCAGTGGAGCCTCGTCGCGCTCGCCGGACCGGCCAACCGACAAGGCCGCATTGCCGCCGATGTCATCGCCGGGCGAGACTCCCGCTTTCGCGGCACGCAGGGCACCTCAATCATCGGGTTGTTCGGCGCCGCAGCCGCCTGGACCGGCGTCAACGAGAAGACGCTGAAGAAACTCGGCGACCGGGACTACGAAAAAATCTACCTGTTTCCAAATTCCCATGCGGGCTACTACCCGGGCGCCAAACCCATCGACTTGAAGGTCCTTTTCCGGAAATCCGACGGACGTCTCCTCGGCGCGCAAGCGTGCAGTGAAGACGCACCGGCAGTGGACAAGCGGATCAGTGCCCTGGCGATGGCCATCCAGCTGGGCGCGACCATTTACGATCTCGAAGAAGCCGAACTCTGCTACGCGCCCCAGTTCGGCAGCGCCAAGGATCCGGTCAACTTCGCGGGGATGGTCGCCGCCAATGTCCTCAAGGGCGACATGCCGCTGAGCCACTGGGATGCCGCGGCTGACGTCTTCCTGCTGGATGTGCGCGAACCAGTGGAACTCGCCGTCGAGCAAGTGCCGGGCGCGGTCAACATTCCGCTCGGCCAGTTGCGTGCACGTTTGGAGGAGCTGCCCCGCGACCGTGAGATTCTTGTGATCTGCCGCTCCGGTCAGCGCGCGCACACGGCGGTGCGCATCCTGCTGCAAAACGGGCACAAGGCCCGAAACCTCTCCGGTGGCATGCTCTCGCATGCGGTCCGCTCGATGAGCGCTTAACCGTCGACGTGAGTGGGGTGATCGCGGCTGAACTCCCGCGCGCTCAGCGCCTCCGCCTCCACCCACGCCCTCAGGGGCAGTCGGCGTTCGTCATGCAGCGCATCCCGTACCCTGCCGCCAGCACAGCAGGGTCGGTTCCGCGCGATCGCGCCGCCGTCAAGCCACTGACCTCCTATGGCGGGGCTGAGACAATCACCGACTGAACCTTCACCCGCCTGCAGGCTGCCTGCACGTTCCTCGTCTCTAATACGCTTCCCATCCGATCTGCCTTTCATCGCGCAAGTCTGCGCCATGTCGGGCACACGAGGCCGGATATCCGACAGGACGATCCGCTCATCAGGCTGGAGCTGGCCGGCCGGAGACCGCCCAGCGTGGATCGAATCGTCCTGACATGGCGGCGCCAGCGGTCGTTTGGGGTGCTTCTGGAGGCGATCCGTTCCATCGCCGAACGCCGACCGTCGCCGCGACCATAGACAGCGCGGGTTCGATGGTGTATCTCCTGATCGTAGGTGCGGCGTTCGGCGTCAACGAGCCGCACCGCGCGCCTTCGGCGACTCCCCGTTCGCCGGACGGCCGAACAAGACCCGGGTGACCTTCGAGAAATCAGGAGTCGACCATGCCAACGACACGATCCTTTCGGGCAAATCTGCTGCTGTTGGCCTTGGGCCTTACGGCACCAGGACTCGTCATGTGCACGCCGGCAACAACGCCGCCAACCGGCGTGGTGCATACGAGCGAGCAGAACTTCCGCGTCACAGCGATTGTCGCCGGGCTCGAGCACCCGTGGTCCGTAGCCTTTCTTCCGGACGGCCGGATGCTCGTGACCGAGCGTCCAGGGCGACTCCGCATCGTCCAGGACGGCAAGCTACTGCCGCAGCCGGTGCAAGGTCTGCCGGCGATC
>JALORT010000045.1 GCA_025458755.1 Methylotetracoccus sp. | reverse complement strand
TGCTTCGGCGGGCGCGTAGCCCTTGCCCTTCCGGGTCACAATATGGAGGAACCGCGGCCCCGGAATCTTGCGCAGGTTCTTCAATGTTGTAACCAGGGTATCGATATCGTGCCCGTCGACGGGGCCGATATAATTGAAACCCAGCTCTTCGAACAAGGTCCCGGGAACCACCATCCCCTTGACGTGTTCCTCAGCGCGTCGTGCGAGTTCCCATACGCTCGGCATGTGGCGCCGCAGCAACTGCCGGCTGCCTTCGCGCATGGTGGTGTAGAACTTGCCGGAGAGAATCTTGGCCAGATAATTGTTCAACGCGCCGACGTTCGGCGAAATCGACATTTCGTTGTCGTTCAGGATGACCAAGAGATTGGCATCCAGCACGCCGGCATGATTTATCGCCTCGAATGCCATGCCGCCGGTCAGGCCGCCATCGCCGATGATCGCAACGGCATGGATGTCGCGGTGTTCCAGTCCCGCGGCGATGGCCATACCGAGAGCGGCACTGATCGATGTGCTGGAATGCCCGACGCCGAAACAGTCGTACGGGCTCTCCCCCCGCCTCGGAAACGCAGCGAGGCCATCGCGACGCCGAATCGAACAGATCTGATCCCTGCGCCCGGTCAGAATCTTGTGCGGATAAGCCTGATGACCGACATCCCAGATCAGTTTGTCCTCAGGGGTGTTGAAGACGTAATGCAGCGCAACGGTCAGTTCGATGGTGCCGAGACCCGCGGCGAAATGTCCGCCGGACTGGCTGACGCTTTCAAGCAGAAAAGCGCGCAGTTCCTCAACCAGCGGGTGCAGTTGTTCCTGCGTTAGTTTGCGCAGATCTTCGGGACTGTCGATGCCCTGTAGAAGCGGGTAGCTGATTGGTTCGCTCATCGATACTTGGTTCCAAGTTGCGCCATCAAGCGGCCGCATGCGTCGTGCCGCTGACGGATTGGGCGGATGGAAGTGTTGGGCATTATGTTACCAGCGGACTGGCCTTTCAAGGCGAGGCGGATCCCCGACGAGGTTCATCGGTCAGTTCCGGCGTCGCACAATGAAGCGCGCCAGTTCCTGCAGCAGGCGCGAACCATCTCCGAACGGCACCAAACTCTCCAGCGCCTCTTCGCAAAGTTCATGGGCCTTCTGTCGGGCACCGCTCAAGCCAAGCAGTGCAGGATAATTGGGCTTGTTGTTTTGTCGGTCCTTGCCCTGCGTCTTGCCGAGCGTTTGGGTGTCGCTTTCTTCATCCAGGATGTCGTCCTGAATTTGGAATGCGAGTCCAATGCACTTCGCGTAATGGTCGAGCTTATCGGCCGTGTCGGACGGCAGACCTGTTTTTGCCAGTGCCGCCAGCCGAATGCTGGCGCGGATCAGAGCACCGGTCTTCCTGATGTGCATGGCCTCCAGTCCAGGCAGATCGAGCGTCCGGCCGACGGCATCCAGATCGATTGCTTGACCGCCGACCATGCCTAGCGATCCGCTGGCAGTGGCGAGCGTTTGGATCATCGCCAACCGATTTTCCGCGGGTATCGGCGCCAATGACGTGTCTTCCGCGAGAATGCCGAACGCCAGCGCCTGCAGCCCATCCCCGGCCAGAATCGCGGTCGCCTCGTCATAGGCTTTATGGCAGGTGGGTTTGCCGCGTCGCAGGTCATCGTCGTCCATCGCCGGCAGATCGTCGTGGATCAGCGAGTACACATGAATGCACTCCACCGCGCAGGCCGGTGCATCCAGCAGTTCGGGCACCAAGTCGAGTGTTTGCCCGGCGGCATAGGTCAACAACGGCCGCAAGCGCTTGCCACCGCCCAGCGTGGAATAGCGCATGGCCTGGTGCAACCGTTCGGGGACTTTCGTGGCGGGAGGCAGCCGCGCATCCAACGCGGCTTCGACGCGCTGCTGACAAACGCTCATGAACTCTTGCAGTGAGAGATTAGGACTCATCGGCGGTATCGAATGGCTTCATGTGGGTCTCGCCGTCCTCTTTCACGAGAATCCGGACCTTCTGTTCGGCTTCCTTCAGTGATTTCTGACAGGCACGCGACAACGCGATCCCGCGCTCGAACAAACTCAGCGCTTCCTCCAGCGGTAGATTACCTGCCTCCATCTTTTCCACCAGCTGCTCGAGTTCCGCCAGGGATTCCTCGAAGCGAAAGCTTTTCTTGACCATGGAATGAAGGTTCGAGCTGGCGGGGCGCGGTGGCGTGTGAGGGCGCGGGTACACCCCGCATTATCGCAGAAGTTTCAACTTGATTAAAATGATCGACGTGGTGGCTCAAAACTGGTCTCGCCTCCACCCATGCCAAGGAGAGATCTGCAAACGATGAGTTCCCTTTACGATGCCTCGGCGATCGAAGTCCTGACCGGCCTCGATCCAGTGAGACGGCGCCCCGGAATGTACACGGACACCACCCGGCCGAATCATTTGGTCCAGGAGGTAGTCGACAACAGTGTCGACGAAGCGTTGGCCGGATACGCGAAAACCATCGAGGTGCGGCTGCTGGCAGACGGCGGCGTGGAGGTCCGCGACGACGGCCGCGGAATGCCGGTGGATCTGCATCCCGAACTGGAAGTGTCCGGGGTCGAGGTGATTCTGACCCGACTGCATGCGGGCGGCAAATTCTCTCAGAAGAATTATCGCTTCTCCGGGGGCTTGCACGGCGTCGGTGTCTCAGTGGTCAATGCGCTGTCGCGAACTCTGGAAATCGAGGTGCGCCGCGGCGGAAAAGTCCATGCGATGGCCTTTGCCCATGGCGAAAAAACCTCGGAACTTCGGGAAATCGGCCAAACCTCAAAACGCGACACCGGTACTCTGGTCCGCTTCTGGCCCGAGGCGAGCTACTTCGATACGCCGCGTATTTCTGAAGCGCGTCTGGTCCATCTTTTGCGCGCCAAGGCGGTACTGTGCCCGGGGCTCAGCATCCGGCTGCGTGACGAGGAGAGCGGCGAGGAGGAAACCTGGTGTTATGAAAATGGCCTGGCGGAATATCTGGCCAGCCAGGTCGGTGCGGCGGAGTGCGTGCCGGAAGAACCGTTCTGCGGGTCGTTCGAGGGGCAGCGGGAGGCGGCGGATTGGGCGCTGGTGTGGGCGGCGGAGGCGGCGTCGCCGGTGGCGGAAAGCTATGTGAACTTGGTCCCGACGCCGCAGGGAGGAACCCATGTGAACGGGCTTCGGACCGGACTCACCGAGGCGCTGCGTGAGTTCTGCGAGTATCGCAATCTGTTGCCGCGCGGTCTCAAACTGGCGCCGGAAGACGTTTGGGAAAAAGTGCATTACGTCCTGTCGGTCAAGCTCGAAGAGCCGCAGTTCTCCGGACAGATCAAGGAGCGGCTGAGTTCGCGCGAGTGTGCGGCGTTCGTATCGGGCGTCGTCAAGGACTCGTTCACCCTGTGGCTGAACCAGCATCCGGCGGTGGGCGAGCAGATTGCCGCGCTGGCCGTTGAGAACGCGCAAAAGCGCTTGCGGGCCAGCCGGCAGGTCACACGGAAGAAGATCAGCAGCGGCCCTGCCCTACCCGGCAAACTGGCCGACTGCGCCTCGCAGGACGGGTCGCGCACCGAATTGTTCCTGGTGGAAGGGGATTCCGCCGGTGGTTCCGCCAAGCAGGCGCGCGACAAGGATTTCCAGGCGATCATGCCGCTCCGCGGCAAGATTCTGAACACCTGGGAAGTAGGCTCGGACGAGATCCTGGCTTCCCAGGAGGTGCACGACATCAGCCTGGCGCTGGGGGTTGATCCGAACTCCACGGATCTGAGCGAGTTACGCTACGGCAAGCTCTGCATTCTGGCCGACGCCGATTCCGATGGGAATCATATCGCGACGCTGTTGTGCGCACTGTTCGTACGGCATTTCAGAGCGCTGGTCGAGGCCGGGCATGTGTTCGTCGCCATGCCCCCGTTATATCGGATCGACGTCGGCAAGCAGGTGTTCTATGCGTTGGACGAGAGCGAGAAACAAGGCGTCCTGGATCGGATCGCGGCCGAGAAGATCAAAGGGAAAGCGAATGTGCAGCGCTTCAAGGGTCTGGGGGAGATGAACCCGTCCCAACTGCGAGAAACCACACTGAATCCGGATACCCGGCGTCTGGTCCAACTGACGCTGGAGGATCAGGAGGAAACCCATCGCCGGCTCGACCTCCTGTTGGCCAAGAAGCGCGCCGCAGACCGGCGCATCTGGCTGGAAGAGAAAGGCAATCTGGCTGACGTCTAAGCCCAACGCCGGCCGCCGTCTGAGTGTTTCCGGCGGCGCAGGACCGCGAACGTGTCAACCCGCATCCGCCGCGCCGCTTTCGGGCTGCGCGCTCACCGATTTTCCAGCCGATTGTAGTCTAACATCCCGGCCTCCGTCGGCGCCAACTGCCCGTATCTGCGATGCAGCATATCGCTGTGCCGCCAAAACGTTCGATCCGTGCGGCGGAGGCCGAAGCGGTCCAGCAGGTGCTGGTAATCGTGCTCACTGGCTAAATTCGCGACCGCCGCCACAAAGCTCGGAAGCTGCTCCCGGCGGACCTTGAAAAACGCGTTCGGGTAGGCGCCGATGAAACCACGCGCCACGGTGATCGTGTCTTCGTCGGGCAGGCGTCGTTGCTGCTCGGCGAATGGTTGGGAAATGTTGCTGTGGGCGCTATTTTCGAGCAGCGAATACACCACGGGGTCGCGGCTCAGGCCGGTGACGGAGAGAAAGGCGGTCTGCGGCAACCAGGAGAGTGCCCTGCCTTGCAGCCGGGCCAGTTGCTGCAGATCGGCGGCGATTTCCGGCGGGCCGTTTTCGAGGTCGTAGCTCCGGTTCAAAACCGGATGCAGATGAACCCGAAGTTTAGCGAACAGCTCCGCTTTCGGGTCCCGGGTGGTATAAGCGATTCCTGTCTGCTGCTCGAAATTGATCCGGCGTCCGAACAAATAGTCTTTGACTTCCTGACTGGCGCCTCGATACCAATGGTCTCGCTCGCGCCTGCGGATTTCTTCCGGCAGCAGGACCAGAAAGTTGAACTCGCCCTCCATTCTGAGAAAATCCATATAGAGACGCGAGTTCAGCTGGTGCCCCAGATTGCCGTACACATCGAAACCGGCCACCAGCAGGTAGTGAATACGTTCCAGCAGCGCATAGGTAATGACCCAGGCCGTCTTCGGCGGGTCTCCAACCAGCCCCTTCACCACCGTGGCGCTGTCGAAATGGCGAAAAACGGTGAGCGCCGCGTTCTCGTTGACCCCATCGCCATTCCAGATCCGCTGCAGCGTCAGATCGTCGCGGCGCGCCAGTCGTTCCTGCATGAAACGCTGCTTGGCCGCCAAAAATCGGTCCTGCAGCCGCGCGTAGCTCAGCCAGCTCGAGAACGGGATCGCGTTGCTTGCCTGCTCGCCGGGCAGGCGCAGGTTGCTGCTTTCCCGTGCGAGGAAATGCGCATTGTTGATGGCCCCGCCATCGTCGGGATTGGCGAAGAAGATCCAGAATTGGTCGTTGATGACGTTCAAGGCGACCTGGCCACGGCAGACCGGACCTTTGATGAACCCGGAAACGATGAACTCCGCCTCGTCGAGCAGGAAGCGAAAGCGGCTTTTCACCGGCAGTTGCACGAAGGCTTTGAATGGGTTGGCGGCGATCGTCGGCTGATAGGAGGGCAGCCGCGTGACGCGGAACGGCGGGTCCAGGAACAGTTCGCGATAACGCGCCCTCCGCGCCGCGTTCAGCGCATACGGCATGTGGGTCTTGGCCAGCACGGTCGTTTCCAGCGGCTGCAGCCGGTAGTAAAAACGGGGTACGGCCGGATCATCATACGGCCGGCGGGTGGCGATCAGATCGATGGGCCGGCCCGGCGGAGTCCGGGATCGCACCAGTCGGTAGTAGCGCAGCGGCTTCAGGTCGCTGAAGTACAGGTGGCCGAGAAACAGGTGCTCGAACACGTAGCGGCTCATCAACTGTTCCTTCAGCGAACGTCCGTTCAGGAATTGCTCCCATTGCAGGACGGCGGCAGCGTGGGGCGGCGGCGCCGGCTCGGGTGACGTGTAGGGTGACCCGAGCTCCAGCCAGCGGATCAAGGTGCGATGCTCCTTCTCCTCCAGGCCGGGCAGGCCGTAAGGCATGCCCCATTCCGGATAGTCTTGGCTGAAGCGGCCGAATTCTTCGATCGCCGGGCACTGCTGGCCGCGGTCGAGGCCGAAATCGAAAGAATCCGGAAGGCGCGGGCCTTCGGGCAGCGGATGATCATGTTTCAGAAGCAGCATCCGAGCCAGTACGCTGCCGGCGAGATTCGCTTCCCGGGTCTGGGTCCTTTCGTTCAGCACCGGATAGAAGCCCCTATCCCGCCAGCCTTGCGTCGTCTGCGCATCGTCGAACAATCGCGTCAGACGGGCGGCCAGCAGGCGCGTGCCGTCATACACCTTGGCCTTGTTGGCGCCGCGGTCGATGCCCTCGAACGCGGTCAGATTGAGCTGGCACGGGGCGTCATAGCAGCCGTGACAGACCGCGCAGCGACTGTCGAGAATCGGCTTCACATCCTTCCAGTAGTCCGGCGCGGGTCGCGCGGCATCCAGCAGCCGGACGCGCGGTTGCCCCGGCCCGTACAGCCGGTCCAGTGCAAGCCGCTGCTGCCAGGCGCAGCCGGCGGTGATCAAAGCAAGGCATACCCAAAGCGCGCGCAGTGGCCGCGAGAGCTTCATCGGTCCGGGGTCCAAAGTGGAAGGAGAGTCAGGTGAGGCCTTCGGCCGCGTACACGACGCCGAGGCGATGCTCCTCGCCCGGCGCGACAGTGACCGCGTCGTCCGCCGCGTTAGCCGCCTCGATGCAGACCATGTTCACGTAGCCGCTTTCGACGAAATCATCCATCTTCGCGGATTTCTGAATCCACGGGTTCCAGATGACCGTCGAGCTGCTGCCGGTCTTGGCGACGCGGAGGCGTCGTTTCAAGCCCCGGTCGACCAGGATGTTTTCGCCAATGGAGTTCAGGTAGATGCGGTCGGTTTCTGCGCTGAACGTGACCGGTCCCTTCTGCAGTTTGGTCTTCCCGCCGTCCACCTTGTCGATATACGGACTGCCGTCCAATCCGAGCACGTGGACGGAGCGCACATCGCTGACGGAGAAGTAGGTATGCAGCGCCTGGCTGATCACGACCGGCGCGACGCCCAGATTCTTGGTCACCAGCTCCAGGCTCAACCGTTTGCCGATGTTGACGTGAAGTTCCGCGGGGGTGGCGTGGGGCCACCAGGCGCGGGCCGCGTCACTCGGAATCAAGCGGAACAGCAGACGGGTCTCGCCGTCGGATATGCTCTCCACGGCGACCACCTCCCAGTGGCTGATCCGGGCGAAGCCGTGAGCCGGATAAGTCGTTTCGGAAGGATGGGGACCGAACCAGGGCCAGCAGATCGGGATGCCGCCACGGATCGCGCGACCCTCGGCGAATTTTGCTGTGGGCGAAAGCCAGATAACCGGCGCCGCTCCAGCCGGGGCCCAGTGCAGCACTTGCGCGCCCTGCAGCGCGATTCGGGCTTGCGCCGACACGTTGGTGATGTCGACGGTCGCCAGCGCGCCGGGTCCGCGGGCGAACGTCACCCGGTCGGTAACGCCAAATCGTGTATTCAGGGCGTCGATGTCAGGCATGGTCGGTCCTCGGGGTTCAAAGATCGATGCGCGGTCGCGTCGACGTCGACTCACGCCCGACGGAATCGGACGGCTCGAATCGCCTAGCAAGACCCAAAGCGTCCCTCGAATTTTGGCAGAGACTGCGGCCAACTCGGACGGTGAGAAGTATAACGGTTGGAAGGGCTCCCCACGCGAAAGAGCCTCGAGCCGCTGTGCACAAGCGCCGAATTGTGAACCCACAGCTTATGCTGCGGATTGCCCCTCCCTAGGCATAGGTCTAGACTAGTCATTCAACTAGTCGTTTTGCTAACGGAACCCCGCTATGCATACTTGGCCGGTGCAAGACGCCAAAGCTCGCTTCAGCGAGTTCCTGGACGCCTGTCTTAGCGAGGGTCCTCAAGTAGTGACCCGCCGCGGCACTGAAACAGCGGTCTTGGTGCCCATTGGGGAGTGGCGCCGCCTGCAGGCGGCAGCGCGCCCCTCCCTCAAGCAATTGCTGCTCGCGGATTCAGCCCGCGCCGAGCCGTTGGTGCCTGAACGAGGCAACGCTCGCCGCCGCCAGCCCGTTGCTTTCAGGTGACCCGCATGTACCTTCTGGACACCAATGTGGTTTCGGAGCTGCGGAAGCCGCGCCCCCATGGTGCGGTGGTCGCGTGGCTCAATGCCGTGGAAGACACCGATCTGCATCTCGCCACCGTGACTCTGGGAGAAATACAGGCGGTTATCGAACTGACACGCGACCAGGATCCGCAAAAGGCCATGGAAATTGAAGCGTGGCTTGACCTGGTGGGCAGCACCTACAACGTGCTGCCTATGGATGGAGCGGCCTTCCGCTGCTGGGCGAAGTTGATGCACCGCAAGTCAGACACCCTCTACGAAGATGCCATGATTGCGGCTATCGCCCGAGTTCATGACCTCACCATAGTCACGCGCAACGTCGCCGACTTCGCCACCTTCGGAATCAGGGTGCTCAATCCGTTCGAGTTTAACTCGGCGTCCTGACTGCGGGCTAACGCTCGCCTTCAGCGCCTCGCGCCGCCCGTCAGGCGGATTCGGACCTCATCGACAATCCGCCAAAACCACGTCGGCTCCACATCCAGGGCTGAAGCAACCGGCGCACGGAGCATCGCACAATGCCCGGCGGAACCTTGCGCCAGCATCTTCCGGATCATGGCGGATTGCGGCGCGAATCTGCCTTACCGCCGCGTGATCAGCGAGAAGACACGGCTGATTACACATCCACCTAACGACTAGATCCATAGTGGTTTCGAAAGATTGACATAACAGGAATCCGCCGTGCCGTGGAATATCGCTCAAGCCAAGCAGCATTTCTCCGAAATGGTGAAGAAAGCTGCCGAGGAACCGCAACTGATTTCCAACCGGTACCAAGTCGTCGCCGCGGTCATCGAGGCGGCAGAGTTCGCCAGGTTCGAGGAGTGGAAGAAAGCGCAGAAAAAACCGAACATCTTGGCGGAAGACCTAGCGGAGTCACGTCAGCTCCTACGAGAGGAAAGTTTCGAGGACGGGTTGGAGATTCCACCTCGCGCTGACAGGCCTAATGCTTTTGTTCAGATGCTGGCGGAGGAATACGGTGAGCTACCTGGTTGACACCAACATCATCGGCGAGCTTTCCCGTCCTGTGCCCGACGTCCAGAGGTCGTACCGGTGACCAAAGAGATCGCCCGGCGCGCCGGCGAATTGCGCGGGGAATTGTCCAGACGGAGCATCACCCGCCTGCAAGCCGGCATGCTGCTTGCCGCCAGCGCGCAGCTTCACGGGCTGACCCTGGTCACCCGCAACGTTCACGACTTCGCGGAATGCGTCGTCCCTGTGTTGAACCCCTTCGGGGAGGGGAATGCATGACGGCGTCGCCGTTGGTACCTGCTCTAAAACCGCTCGGCCCGTTTGAACGCCTCTCCGACTGATTAGCTAGTACGTCCCGGCGAAATGCCGTCGGTCGGTTTGGGCGGGGCAGCTCGCCTCGCTTGCCGGTGCGGCGGCCGCAGACCTCTCGCGCTGCGTGGCGTTCGGCGCTGGCCTGCTCGGACGCCTGGCAGGCGCCTCCGATGCTCCCGGCCCCGGTTGCCGCGCCGCATGGCGTAAATGCCGTCCCGGAGCTCGAGACGCTGTTGCCTTCGATGGGCAATCGCGCGTTCAATGCATCTCTGTGAACGCAC
>JALORT010000412.1 GCA_025458755.1 Methylotetracoccus sp. | reverse complement strand
TGCTCAGGTATGTCTCCCCGTTCTCTTACGACGCTTAGTGGCGCCGCTGCAGCGTTACTGCCTTGCCTATACTTCAATGGGAACGTTTTAAAGAGCTGACCGCTTGAGCTAAAGGACTTTCGTGCCGACCCGTTGCCGCACTACGCAAAGGACCCGATGGATATTACCGAACTGCTGGCATTTTCCGTCAAGAACAAGTGTTCCGACTTGCACCTCTCGGCGGGATTACCGCCGATCATCCGCGTCGACGGCGACATCCGGAGGATCAACCTGCCGGCGTTAGAGCACAAGGAAGTCCATGCGCTGATCTATGACATCATGAACGATAAGCAGCGCCGCGACTACGAGGAGTTCCTGGAGACGGATTTCTCGTTCGAACTGCCTGGCGTCGCTCGCTTCCGCGTCAACGCCTTTCGTCAGGACCGGGGCGCCGCTGCCGTATTCAGGACCATCCCGTCGAAAGTTCTGACTCTTGATGATCTGGGCTGTCCCAAGTTTTTTCAAGAGGTCACGCAACAACCGCGCGGCCTCATTCTGGTGACGGGCCCCACCGGTTCCGGCAAATCGACGACGCTGGCCGCGATGATCGATTTCATCAACTCAAATGACTACTCGCACATTCTGACCATCGAAGACCCGATCGAATTCGTCCACCAGAGCAAGAAGTGCCTGATCAACCAGCGTGAAGTTCACCGCGACACGCTGGGCTTCAACGAAGCGCTGCGCTCGGCGCTGCGTGAGGATCCTGATGTCGTGCTGGTGGGCGAAATGCGCGATCTGGAAACGATTCGCCTGGCGCTGACCGCCGCGGAGACCGGCCATCTGGTGTTCGGTACCCTGCATACCAGTTCTGCCGCGAAGACCATCGACCGTATCGTCGACGTTTTTCCCGCCGCCGAAAAGGACATGATTCGCGCCATGCTGTCGGAATCGCTGCAGGCAGTGATTTCGCAGACCCTGCTGAAGAAACTCGCGGGCGGCCGGACCGCCGCCTGGGAGATCATGGTCGGCACGGCGGCCATCCGCAATCTGATCCGGGAGAACAAGATCGCGCAGATGTATTCGGCCATCCAGACCGGTCGCCGCGATGGGATGCAGACGCTGGACCAGCACCTGCTCGAACTGGTGGATCGCGGCGTGATCGCAAAACAGACGGCTCGGGACTACGCGGTGAACAAGGTCAGCTTCTGACCGGAAGCGCATCACGATGGACTTCGGGTCGATTCTCAAAATCATGACGCATAAGAAGGCGTCGGATCTTTTCGTCACCGTGGACCGCGCGCCGTCGATCAAAGTCGATGGCGCTTTGCAGCCGCTGTCGAGTACCAAATTGTCGCGCGATCAGGTCCGGGAGATCGTGCTCGGCGTGATGAATCAGCGCCAGCGGGACGAATTCGAGAGTTGCCGGGAATCCAATTTCGCCATCACCGCCGAGGGGCTCGGACGGTTCCGCGTCAGCGCCTTCTATCAGCAGGATACGCCGGGGATGGTGCTGAGGCGGATCGAGACCCGCATACCCGACACCGATGAACTGCATCTGCCGCCGATCATCCGCGAACTGGCGATGACCAAGCGCGGCCTGATCCTGTTCGTCGGCGCCACCGGCACTGGCAAGTCCACCTCGCTGGCGGCGATGATCCGCCATCGCAATGAACATTCCAGCGGGCACATCATCACGATCGAAGACCCGCTCGAATACGTGCACCCGCATGCCGGCTGCATCGTCACCCAGCGCGAAGTCGGGATCGACACCGAGTCCTATGCGGTCGCGCTGAAAAATACACTTCGCCAAGCCCCCGACGTGATTCTGATTGGTGAGATCCGGAGCCGCGAAACGATGGAGCACGCGATCACCTTCGCCGAGACCGGTCACCTGTGTCTCAGCACCTTACACGCAAACAATGCGAATCAGACCATCGACCGCATCCTTCATTTCTTCCCCGAGGAGATGCATCGGCAGCTGTTCATGGACTTGTCGCTAAACCTCAGGGCGATCATTGCCCAGCAGCTAATCAAACGCGCCGACGGCGCCGGCCGCTATCCCGCGATCGAAATTCTGGTCAACACACCGCTGGCGTGTGATCTGATCCGCAAGGGCGAAGTCCATAAATTGAAAGAACTGATGAAGCAGTCGCGGGAACAGGGGATGCAGACCTTCGATCAAGCCTTGTACGAAATGTATAAGAACGACCTCATCAGCTACGAGGATGCCCTGCGCTCCGCCGATTCGCAAAACGAAGTCCGCTTGATGGTCAAGCTCGCCGACGATAACGGACTCGGCAGTTACGGGGCGGCCACGGACAATGTCCGTATCGTCGAAGATTGAGGCGCCGAGCGACGTTCGAGAAGCATCCGGCCGAGTGTGAGACTGCGCAGCAACCAGTAGCCGTGCTGCCATGGAGTTTGGCTCGGCAGTTCGGAATTACGGGAAACGAGAAAAAAAGATCACACGCTAACTTTGCGACCCTTCGTGAACACCGTTTAAGTATTCCGAACCAGACGAGAACCAATGGCACAGCGGTGCCCGCCGTACCGCCCTGTGTAATGCGATGGAGGAGTCGTTCGCGCGTCCCCGGTAGACGGAACACATCTAAGCTCCCACCCGTCAGCCGATCAGAGGATGCCTGAACCCATCGGGGATCGGACACATCGTCAACGCGGCGTGACAAGCCGTTCAGGAATCCATTCAGTGCCCAAGCTTCGGTCGGTCGCTTACTCGCGCGCAGGGAGTACAATCGGATTCCCGCGTCGCCAGAGTTGACGCGGTGGCGTCAGAGCAGGCGACGGAGCACCTCTTTTCTTTCACTCGATGATTTTCCACCCACGAAAAAAGCGCATCGTACGCCGCTGCGGCACTACCGAGTCTGCTGAGCGTTTCCCGGATGTTCCGGCGTTGCTGCGAAGCATCTACGCCGGGCGCGAGATTGCCGATGCCTCCGAGATCGACCACTCACTGCATCGATTGCCTTCGCCTTGGTTGCTCGCTGGCATGGAGGCCACGGTTGGGCATTTAGTCGAAGCGATCCGCCGGCAGGACCCTATTCTGATCGTCGCCGACTTCGATGTCGACGGTGCGACCAGCAGCGCGGTAGCCGTGCGGGG
>JALORT010000411.1 GCA_025458755.1 Methylotetracoccus sp. | reverse complement strand
CGATCACGTCCTCCGAGCCGGCGTGCATCCTGGCGGCCAACTCTCTGACGTCGCGCCGCCATTCACTTCAACTTCGCTGTATGCGCATCATTACGCTGAACGTCAACGGCATCCGCTCGGCGGCGAAGAAAGGTTTCTTCAGTTGGCTGCCGAAGCAAGGCGCGGACGTGGTCTGCCTGCAGGAAATCAAAGGACACAGTCATCAGCTGACCGATGCGGTGTTCTGGCCGGAGCACTTCGCCTGCTATTACCTCGAAGCTGAAAAGAAGGGCTACAGCGGCGTCGCGCTCTATGCCCGCAGGGAACCCGACGACGTGATACAAGGACTGGGCTGGGAGGATATGGACCGCGAAGGGCGCTATTTGGAGGCCCGCTTCGGCTCATTGAGCGTCGTATCGCTCTATTTGCCGTCGGGCTCGTCTAGCGACGAACGGCAGGCCGTGAAGTTCAGCTTTCTCGACCGCTTCCTGCCTTATCTCGACCAGTGCGCATCGACCGGTCGAGATTACGTTTTCTGCGGGGACTGGAACATCGCACATCGGCCCATCGATCTCAAGAATTGGCGCGCCAACCAAAAAAATTCAGGGTTCCTGCCCGAGGAACGCGCGTGGATGGATCAGTTGCTCGGGGCATCCCGCTGGGTCGATGCGTTCCGCGTCGTCAATCAGGAAGCCGACCAGTACACGTGGTGGTCGAACCGCGGCCAGGCGTGGTCCAAGAACGTCGGGTGGCGCATCGACTACCAAATCGTCAGCCCGTCGCTGGCTGGGACCATTCGCAACGCGGCGATCTACAAAGAACAGCGCTTCTCCGATCATGCACCGTTGACCATCGATTATGACTATATTTTCCCGTTCTGACCGCGTGTTCAACCGGCGCATCCTGATCTGCGTGTTGACCGGCTTCTCCTCCGGACTGCCACTGTTCGTATTGATCAGCCTGATCTCGGCGTGGCTGCGCGACGGAGGCGTCGACCTGAAGGCGATCGGGTTGCTGGCCCTGGTGCAGTTTCCGTATATCTGGAAGTTCCTTTGGGCGCCGCTGTGCGATCGCTATGGTCTGTTCATCGGGCGGCGGCGCACTTGGATGTTGCTGTCGCAAATCGCACTGCTGCTGGCGATTCCGGGGTTCGGATGGCTGATGCCGACCGCCGATCTCGAACTCATCTGCGGGCTGGCGGTCATCGTGGCGTTCCTTTCGGCGACCCAGGATATCGCGATCGACGCGTTCCGGCGGGAAATGCTGCGGGATGAAGAACAAGGACTCGGCAACGTCGTGCATGTCAACGCGTACAAAGTGGCCGGCCTGATCCCGGGTTCGCTGTCGCTGATTCTGGCGGACCACCTGTCGTGGCAAGTCGTCTACGCCGTGACGGCGCTGTTCATGCTGCCCGGCCTGTTGCTGACGTTGTTCGTGCGGGAGCCCGAATACTCGCGTAAGGCGCCGTCCACGCTGCGTGGCGCGGTCGTGGAACCGTTCCGGGAATTCATCGGCCGCAAAGGCTGGACCGGTGCACTGATGGTGCTGTCCTTCATCTTTTTCTACAAGCTCGGAGACAGCATGGCGACCGCGCTGGCGACGCCGTTCTACCTCGACATGGGCTACAGCAAAACCGAAATCGGTATGGTCGCCAAGCATGCGGGGTTATGGCCCAACGTCGCCGGAGGGTTGCTCGGCGGCGTCTGGATCGTATACCTCGGCACACACCGCGCGCTGTGGGTCTTCGGGGTGCTGCAGGCGCTGGTGATCTTGGGCTTCGCCTGGCTGGTGACCGCCGGCCATAACCTTTTGAGCCTCGCCGCGGTGATCGGTGCCGAAGCGTTCGGCGTGGGGCTGGGGACTGCTGCGTTCGTGGCCTTCATCGCCAACACCACCCATCCGGCCTACACCGCCACTCAGTTCGCGCTGTTCACCAGCCTCGCGGCCACGCCCCGCACGCTCGCGAACGCCTTGACCGGCTTTCTGGTCGAGGGCGGCGATATGCGTATCGGAAACGTCACACTGTTCCATCTGGAAGCGCTCGGCTGGGAGCGCTTTTTCTGGTTCTGCTTCCTGGCAGCGATACCGGGCATGCTGCTGCTGTTCAAGGTGGCACCGTGGAATGGCCAAGATCGGCAAATCGCCCGCTCCGACGACTGAGCAGCACACTGAGTGTGACGGCCGTCCCGGGGCACTTACCGCCACCGACTCAGCGCAAAGAGTAATACTGCAAGCTTGGTTGGCTCTGGGTCACCGGAGCGCCGAGCTCTACCCTCAACGGCCGCGGCCCGAGCCTGAGACCGACGGTCCACCCGCGCGAGAGCAGCGGTGCACGGTATAGCGCACAGGACAGCCCGTCGTTTTAGCGCCCGGACGGTGGGACGACGGCTAGTCTATCGTCCCGGTGCCGCCCACCTGCGCAGGCCGGCAGGCAAGCCCTTAGCGCGGAGACCCGGCGGATGCCGGCCGACAGCCGCCTCTGCATCATTCCAGACCGTCTACCCCCCTTCATTCACACGCTGCAGCCGCTACGAGGCCTGCGACATTGCATTGCGCGCCTCGCCGGGTTCGCCGCCGCGATCCGCTCTCTGCCAAGCATCCACAATTTTGGTCCTGTGTGCCGGTGGCCGCACCGCTGGGCTATTTCTTGCCTATATAGAGATCGGTGATGCTGCCATCGATCATTTCGTTGGCGAACGCAAAGGTCTCCGAAAGGGTTGGATGGGGATGGATGGTCAGCGCGATGTCCTCGGCGTCGGCGCCCATTTCCAGTGCCAACACCGCTTCGGCGATCAAATCCCCGGCATGCGGGCCGACCATGCCGGTGCCCAGCAGACGCTTCGTGCTTTTGTCGGTGATGACCTTAGTGATCCCTTCGCGGCGCCCGATGCCCAGCGCCCGACCGCTGGCCGCCCACGGGAACACTGCCTTTTCGTACTCCAGCCCTTGCGCCCGGGCTTCATCCTCGCTCATGCCCATCCAGGCGACCTCGGGATCGGTGTAAGCGACGGAAGGGATCGTCAGCGCCTGAAACGCGGCCGGGTGGCCGGCGATCACTTCGGCCGCGACCTTGCCCTGGTGGGTCGCTTTGTGCGCGAGCATAGGATTACCGACAATGTCGCCGATCGCGAA
>JALORT010000410.1 GCA_025458755.1 Methylotetracoccus sp. | reverse complement strand
GTTGAATTATTCCATCACCTCGGGAGATGCTTCAGCAGCCACCCGCCGATCGTCGAGCCGGGCGTGGCGTTGATATTTGCGGCACGTTTCATAGGAATCAACTCGGGCAGATGAGGATGTAGAGACGGCGCCCGGAGTTTCCGGCGTACTCACGCTACCCGGTTCCGCCGGCGGTTCAGGGCAAGATACTCCTGTCTCGTCCTGGGACCGTAGGTCAGGAAACTCGGCTCCGGGTTCTCAGTGTACACGGCCTTGACTTGGGCCAGGCGGTCCGAAGCAGTTCTGCTTCGGATCTCATCGGCCGGGATGTTGTGCGGCACCGCGGCGTCCAGACCGAACACCCTAGCCAGGAGCGCCGGGGTCATTTCCGGGTAGCCGTGCCGTCTCGGATGCCGCTTCATGCGCCAGTTTCCGGGCTTGGAGAGTCACCGGGCTCAACGCGATCGGCGGATGTTCGCCATTGCTCGCCGTATCGAGTTTGATCGGGAGACGCTTGCCTTCCGGGTCGAGGATCTCGGTCATAGTTCTGCTCCGTTCGGCTTCCAACGCGATGCGATTCACTGCGATGTGGGTGTGCGGGTGATTCCCGTCGGTGACCGGTAGGTGATGCGGTAGATGCTTCCGGTGAAGTCATCGGAGACGTAGAGCGCACCGTCAGGTCCCTTGGCGACACCGACGGGCTGGCCGATCACATCCTCGGCTTGCCCGAAGCCGGTCAGGAACTTCCGTTCCAGAAGGCTTCCGTCTGGCTGGAAGTGAAGCGAAACGACCTCGTAGCCCTGTTTGCGGGTCCGGTTCCAGGAGCCGTGCAGCGCCGCCAGCCCGGCGTAGAGGATGTAGCGCAGTTTGTGTTTCATGGGTCCCCTCCGACAGTTCCTGAGGCGGTGTTTCTCTCGCTCAAACCCTGCAGGGTTTGAGCGATGGGCGGCGTTCCGCCAGAGAGACCGGACGCCAGCGTTGCTACTTCAACTCTGAAACCCGATCGCTGTCAATCCGGACTGTCCCTGAGGGATGTACGCTTGCCGTCACTGCGGCTGGTCGCGTATAAGGATCCAGCGCGCGAGCCACGGCGGCGAGCGGTGGCGCGCCGTATGCCGACAGGCGTCCTCAGATCGGACCTTTTTTCCACACCGTACGAGACGAAATGCAGGAGAAATTCTGGTGAGACATTCATTGAAGCGCTTAGCGTGGGCCATGATTCCCATGCTCTCGGGCTGCCAAACGGGCACAGCCCTGGATGACTATTTACCCGCGGGACCGCCGACTGTTTCCGGATTTCCAGCGGCTCCGCCGCGCAACGTCAAGTCGGTCGTTGTTTGGGGAAACGATGACCGGGTCGCCGCGGCGGCCGCCTCGTGGCTGAAGGAACAAGGTCTGACCGTCTATGGGCGGGGCAGGGTGCAGCAGGTGCTCGATCAAAGCACTGCGGCCGAGACTACGCCGCTGATCAATGAAGCGGCGGTCTTGAATGCGGTCAGCGAAGTGGGCGCCGATGCGGCGGTGTTTGCCGACCGGGTCGGCGATGTGCGGCCCCCGATGGTTTCGGTCAAAGGCGTTGATGTCCGTAACGGACGGCTTCTCTGGAGCGGTGAGGCGCGGTACGAAACGTTTTACGGACTCCCGAACACCGAGGCCATGACGGTATTGACCGATGCGGCCCTGATGAGTGCTTGGGGCCTTCAGCCCAAGGAGGACTAAGCCATGATCTTACGCAGCATTGCCGTAATCGGCATCGGTCTCGGCATCATGTCGTTGACCGGTTGTACGACCTCCGGCCGCTTGACCGACACGCCCCGTACCGTGAACGAGCAGCTGATCCTGGATCAGTCGCTCGCGCAGACGCTGGCGCATGCCCGCATCAACATACCCGCAGGCAGAACGGTCGCGATCGAAACGGCCGGGCTGAGCCCGGACACGCTTCCCGACAAGGCCTTCGTGCAGGCAGGCATCACGCGTTGGTTGGGACGTCAGGGACTGAGGATTCCCGGCGACAAACAGGAACAGTATCTGCTGCGCGTGATGATCCATGCGTTCGGAACCAACAGCAGTGACTTCTTTTTCGGCATCCCCCCGATCCAGGCGGGACTCTTTCCACTCGCGCTGCCGGAACTGGCGTTTTTCAAGCAATCGAGTCAAAACGGCTTCACGCGCTTCACGATCGACATCTATGAGCGAGCCAGCGGCAGATTCCTGGGATCGACGCCGACCTACGAAGGCCACACCTTCGTCAAGGGTTCGACCGCGTTGTTCTTCATCACCTTTGGCTCGTCCAACCTGAACCCAGGGGCGCCGTAGCAGCACCAGGGGGATCGAGTCCGGCCGTCTCCACCGTGGACCAAGCATGGGACGCGGTCACATTGCTGTCCCAGGACCGGCTGCCCCTCCGGCAGCCAGTCCTTGCTTGCGGCCACACTTCCTAGCACTCTCGCCGTTCTGCGAGGTCTCGCCCGTTTAAGCTGCCAGGAAGGTGGTGCGCGATGCAGCCCCGGGCCTCCGTTACGGACCCCGAGCGAAAAGCATCCAGATGAATCCCCGCGAACGCTCAACTCCGTCGGCGATCACCTCGCCCGCCGTCGGCCGCTTGGCACACCATCGGTCGGCTTCAACGTCCCGCCAGAATTCCCGAAGAGGGCGCAGAAAGTCCAGGCACCCTGATCAACAGGCCTCGACATCGATGAGTTGACCGTGATCGGCGGCGGTTTCGGTCGAGAGCGGCAGTTCAAACTTACGATTGGCGGTAAGATCAAGTCTGAATCCCAAGGCGAGGCTTTCCATACCGATGATTCCACCCGGTTCGCACACGGTCGTCTGGCGACGACGCGCATGGCAAGGGTCACTAAAGGTTCCCGAAGCGGGTTGGGGGACTTTATGAAGCAGCAGTCAAATCCAGAGCCGCGTGACAACTCCGTGCCGGTCCACCGAGCCATTCGTATCCGGGACATGGCGATCGACGATTTCTCCGAGGTTTTTCACCTCGGCGAGGAAATTTTTACCGCCGAGTATTCTCAAAGCTTGTACCGGACTTGGGACGAGTACGAAATCACCACGCTGTTCAATTCAGACAGTGATCTTTGCCTGGTGGCGGAGGCCGATGGCGGGATCCTCGGGTTTGCGCTGGCGAC
>JALORT010000044.1 GCA_025458755.1 Methylotetracoccus sp. | reverse complement strand
AATTAAGGCTCTTGGGACGTTACGGCACGCGCCGCTACAACGAGAAATTCCAGCAGCGTAACCTGAATTTCTGGACCTTGGGCCCGCATGTCGCGTGGCGCCTGGGTAGGGGCGTCAAGTGGGTCCTCGGCTATCACTACGAGCGGGGTACCGCGAACGGGGTGGATCAACCGCTGTTAGCGGACGACGTCTCATACATCAACAACTATGTGTCGACCGAATTGGAAATCGAGTTTGCCGAGCGCTTCACGCTGATCACCGGATTGCATTTCGAACGGAACGACTGGACCAGTGCCTTGCCGGGCGACGAGCGCAACGGCGCGTTCGAGACGATCTGGCAGGGCGAGGCGCTCTTGGTGTACCGGATGACAGAGAAGACGAAGATTTATGGCGGGGTACAGCATTCGAGCCGGTCGGAGAACATCAGACCGGGCAGTGTTCCCAACACCAACGTCGCCCTCGGCATCCAGGCTAGCTTCTGAGACTGTTTGCGTCGTTCGCGGATCGAGCCACGGGAGTGCGCGCTCTGTGACTAACCGTGCATGCCGCAAGCGGCACCCCCGAACATGACCAATCGTCAGGGAGGGGCGATTTGCAGGAAGGAGCCGCCCGAAGTGGGCGAGAACACAGATCTTCCGCATGAGCGCCGCTCGCAGCCTGCATGGCTCACTCCAAGCTGTGCTTAAATTAAGTCTTTGCCAGCGCCAACGGCGCGGTTCGCGAGCGGGCGTCGCCTTGCGCTGCACCGAGGTCTTGCCGGGCTCGGTGCGGCAGCGGTCGGTGTTTCGGAAGTCAACTACTGTAAGGGGAGGTCGGATATGAGGTGGCGTAGTGTGATGAACAAAGTCTTGTTCGCAATCGGTTCGCTGTGGGTCACATGGAGCCTCGCGGCATCGGAAAAGCCGAACATCGTGATTATTTGGGGCGACGACATCGGCCAGTCGAACATCAGTACCTATACCAAGGGCATGATGGGCTACCGGACGCCGAATATCGACCGGATCGCGAACGAGGGCATCACCTTTACGGACTACTACGCCGAGCAGAGCTGCACCGCCGGCCGGTCAGCCTTCATCACTGGTCAGAGCGTGTTCCGCACTGGCCTCAGCAAAGTCGGCCTGCCCGGCGCCGACGTGGGGCTCCGCAAGGAGGACCCGACCATCGCCGAACTGCTGAAGGCGCAGGGTTATGCCACCGGCCAGTTCGGCAAGAACCATCTCGGCGACAAGGACGAGTTCCTGCCGACCAACCACGGTTTCGACGAGTTCTACGGCAACCTCTACCATTTGAACGCCGAGGAAGAGCCGGAGCAGCCGGATTATCCGAAGGATTCGGAGAGGATCGAAGATACCGGGCCGCTGACGAAGAAGCGCATGGAGACGATCGACGACGACGTGGCGGTCCGGGCGGCGGAGTTCATCGAGAAGCAGGCTAAGGCCGGCACGCCGTTGTTCGTCTGGGTCAACTTCACGCACATGCACTTCCGGACCCACCCGAAGCCGGAGAGCGTCGGCCAGGCCGGACGGTGGCAAGGGGAATATCACGACGTGATGATCGATCACGACAAGAACGTCGGTACCGTGCTGGCCAAGATCGATGAGCTGGGCCTGGCCGACAATACGATCGTGATGTACAGCACCGACAATGGTCCGCACGCGAACACCTGGCCCGACGGTGCGACGACGCCTTACCGGAGCGAAAAGAACACCAACTGGGAAGGCGCCTACCGTGTTCCGGCGATGGTGCGCTGGCCCGGCAAGATCAAGCCCGGTTTGGTATCCAACGACGTCGTGTCGCACCTGGACTGGCTACCGACGCTGCTGGCGGCAGCCGGCGTGCCGGACGTGAAGGACAAGCTGCTGAAGGGCTACAAGGCAGGGGCCAGGACCTACAAGGTGCATCTGGACGGCTACAATCTAGTTCCCTATCTGACCGGGCAGGAAGCCAGGAGCCCGCGTCAGGAGTTCTTCTATTTCTCGGACGACGGCGATTTGACCGGACTGCGCTACGACAACTGGAAAGTCGTGTTCGCGCAGCAGCGCAGTCCGGGCACGTTGGCCGTCTGGGGTGAACCCTTCGTGCATACCCGCATTCCATGGCTCTACAACCTGCGGATGGACCCGTACGAGAAAGCCACCACGACGTCCAATACCTATTGGGACTGGTATCTCAACCACGTCTACTTGCTGCTGCCGGCTCAGGACTACGTGGCCAGGTTCCTCGGGACGTTCAAGGACTACCCGCCGCGTCAGAAAGCGGCGAGCTTCACGATCGACCAAGTTCTGGAACAGCTGAAGGCTCCGGCTGGCCGGTAGCGGAACAGAGGAACGGGTCTTCGGGACTGCGGGCGTTCGATACCCGTTCGCGTGCGGTCCGGTGGAGGCGCGAGGTGAACTGATGGTGAGCCCCCGTTGATGAGGAATGCAATGCCTTTCCAACTCGCTACATTCGCATTCTGGTCTGGCGTCTACAACGCCGGCTTGGCATTGGTGCTGCTGTTTCCTGCGGCATACCCGATGTTCGGATTGAACATCTGCTCCCCCGTTTGGGCCTGGCTGATCTCCGGTTTTCTGGGGTTTACCAGCGCCGTGTTGATCCTGAGCAGCCGCGATCTGCCGGCCCGCGCTTCTTTCGTCTATTGGGAGGCGCTGTTGCGCTACGTTGCCGCGCTGGTGCTGAGTCCGGCACATCCCGAATGGAAGAACAAGCCGGCATTCGATGCGGTGCTGAAGGGCGATCTGGCGGGGGCGGCGGCAATCAGGAGCGCGATCCTCGGCTTGGTGGTGGCGACGCCATCGCTCACCGGGAAGTGTGTGACCGGCAGGCGACTCGACATCAGCGGCTTCTGATGTCGACCGGACTGCGGGAGCAACGGCGGTGACCGGCAGCGGGTCGACCACGTTAACGGCAGTTCTGGGTCGTTGCCAGCCATTCGATAATTCACGCTTGGCCCCCCAAACGACTCTGCGGAGGTGCAATCTGAAGATTCGTGGCCAGAGTGTTGAAGTTGGACGCACTGGCCGCCGGCGGGTTGAATCGGGAGTTCCCGCGTCCGATTTGACGCTGCACGACGGGTGCACGGCGCGCCATTATTGCCGCGCCTTTTGCTCGCTTCCCCTCTCGCTCTAAGCTTTTGACGCAGCGATGGAGGTTCACATCAACCAGCTAATGACGAGCCAAAGAAGTATCATCGCGGCGCCGACCAGGATCAGCGGCAGAGGATTCTTGAGAATGGTGTTGAGATCGCCGCGGTAAATGTTGACGGTCTCTTTGAAGATCTTCTTGGTCTGTTCGGTCAACGTTGGTTCTTTCGACATGGCACCCACTCGCGGGAAACACAGGACATTCAATCAGCGCTGCCGCGCATTCAGCCCGGAGGATGCGCGGGAGGAGCTACGCTGTCAACTCGAGCCATAATGAATCAAAGTCATGCCGCACAATGCGGCGGCGGGCGCGGGCAGTGAGCTGCCGGATGCCGATCAAACGAAGGGCTGCATCACGGTTCGGATCGCGAATTGTGCGGGTGTAACGCAAAGACCAGTTCGTCCATCGCGACGAGCCCTCGCTCCCGGAAGACCGGATTCGCCGCCAACGCATCGATGACTGCCAGGCGTTCGATCCGGTGGCTGGCGCCAAAGTAACGCTCGATGTCCTGGGGATTGACCGCGAACGGGGGGCCGTCCATCTCTCGTTGGGGGTAGTCGAAGGTGATGAGCAATGAGAGCCAAGGCACGGGAAGCAAGGTTTGCAATTGGATCACGTAACGCTCCCGAAGTTCGGGTTTGATTGCGACCAGTGCCCCGCGATCGTAGATGGCGCCCACATCCGATAGGTGCCGCGGTTCCAGATCAAAAAAATCGCCGCACAGAATCTGGATGGCGCCCGAACGGTAGCGGCGGAACGGCGGATCAGCAGTGATGGCCGGGACCAATCCGTTCTCTCGGAAAAAATCCTCGATGCCGACGCGGCTGAGTTCGACGCCGATCACCTCATGCCCCGCATCCGCCAGCCATAGCAGATCCCGGCTCTTTCCGCAGAGCGGAACCAGCACCGTGGTGCGGGTAGCGATGCCCAGACGCGGCCAATACAGCTCCAGCAGCGGATTGACCTCCTCGCGGTGCCAGCCGAGTTCGCCCCGTTGCCAACGCTCATGCCAGAATTGGGGTTCCATCGTGTAACCTCGAAGTGATGCATTCGGTTCTCGCGCAACGATACGACAATCCCGCCGCTTTGTCTCCGGACTCGGCGAGTGGGGTGTCGCCTCCGGATTCGGGCCTTGATCTCAAGCGGGCAGGGCTTTCCGGTACTTGCAATTGCGATGGCCGCGTCAAGGTCGTGAGTCGCCCGGCCGCACCGGGTGGTCGTGCGGCGTCCAGAGATCAGCCGCCGGCGGAAACGCAGCCGCCTCCGGCGCTTCGCTCGATCGATATTAGGTGGGTGTTCGTGGCTATCTCAGATGTGGTGAATGAGGAGGCCTGCGCTGTGCGTGATACGATCGAAGAAGCAGCGATTTGAAAACGTGCGCACGGCACGGGATAAATCCACAAGCTCTCAGGCGTTGAAGGGATGAGCCCCCCGGGGGGTGGCAGGAAAGCGGCCAAGTCCGTGCTATTCTGCTCGCTCGTCAATACCCGTTTCCCTCTGATGCGGAAAACCGAAACCCCGCTTCCCGGCGGCGTGCTGGCTCGACTGCCGCGGCTGAAGGCTGGCCTGGCGGCCGATCCTCGCGTCGTATTCGCGTACCTCTTTGGCGGGTTGGCGCGGGGTCGGGTCACGCCGCTCAGCGACGCCGATATTGCCGTGTTTCTGAACGCTGAATCCGACTTCGCGGAGGCGCGACTCGATCTGATCGGCAGCGTCACCGAAGCGTTGGGCAGCGATGCGGTTGACGTCGTGATTTTGAACGAGGCGCCGATCGCGCTCGCAGGCCGGATCCAACAGTGCGCCGAAGTGCTGGTCGACCGCGATCCGCCGCGCCGGTATGCTTACGAGTCACTGACTCGCCGGATGTTCTGGGATTTCCGCAAGATCGAAGACAGAATCCTGGAGGCACGCTATGGTGTCTCTCGATAGGGCTTTGGTGCTGCGCAAGTTGGCCGAGTTCGACAGCTACCTGGGCCAACTGGCGGAGTTCTCCGAAGTTTCCGAGGAGGATTACGGCAGCGACTGGAAAACGCAGCGCATCATCGATCGAACCCTGCAACTGGTCATCGAATGTTGCACGGACATTGCGAATCACGTCATTTCAACAGAAAGGCTGCCGGTGCCGACGAGCTATGCGAATGTATTCGCTGTCCTTGGTGAGGCCGGCCTGCTTCCTTCGGAACTGGCGGAGACCATGGGCCGCATCGCCCGGTTTCGGAATATCCTCGGGCACCAGTACACAGCAGTGGACTCGAGGATCGTGGTGTCTGTCCTCCGCACGGGGAGTGGCGATCTGCACGCCTACCGGGAGGCGGTACTCAGCTGGTGTGGCTGAGAGGCGCAGTGAGCCAGGGCGGTGGGCAGAAGCGCCGGGATGCGGCCTGCTGACCGTGGGTTGAGGCGGGCTTTGCGGACGTGTTAGCGGTGATGGCGGCATGGCTCTCACTCGGGCACTTGGACTCGCGACGCAGGGGGTTTCCAGCCCGGCGATGATGGGCACCGAAGCGCTAATCGTAGCATCCGGCCGTGGGATAAGCCGGACCGCGCCGAAGAGGACTTCGTCGAGGATTGATGTTGCGTAAGTGTCAAGCCGCGTGGTGCGGCAGGTAGAAAAAGCCGAACCCCAACATCAAGTAGACCGCGATCAGCACCAGGCCTTCAAGCCAAGTCGCGGTGCCGCTGTTGGCGGTGCGCTGGATCACCGCGATCGACATCACAATGGCAACCAGTTCCAGCGTGGAGAAAAGCAGATTCATGTCCTGCTCCAGCAGGAAACCGGCGAACACGAGTATCGGGGCCACCAGCAACGCCGTTTGAGTACTGGCGCCGACCGTCATCCCGATCGACACGTCCAACTGGTTGGCACGGGCGAATCGCACGGCAGCGAACAGTTCTGCGGCATTGCCTACCAGCGCGAGCAGGAAAATCCCGGCGAAAAGCGGTGTCAAATGCAAACCGGCCGCAGCCGGACCGATCGCGTCGGTCAGGATCTCGCTCATCACCGCAAGGCCGGCCGTGGCGACCGTGACGATGCCAATGGCTTTGTTTCGGCTTCTTGATCCGGGCTCTGGAACGGTTTCTCTTGCCTCAGTGCCCGCTTGATCGGCGTCTGTCGGGGCGGGGGCGTCAGTTGACGTACTTTCGCTGTGAAGCGTGTAGATGACACTGGCGAGGTAGACCAGAAAAAGAACCATCGCGATTTCCAGGCTGATCTCCCGCTCGGAGGTGGCACTCAAATGGAACACGGCGGGGACGATCAGTCCGAACATGGCCAACATCAGAAGATCACTGTGTACGCGGGTCACGCGAGTGTCGTACGCGAGTCTTGGAAACCTCAAGCCTCCGGCAAACATGGCGATGCCCATGCCGAACAGCAGATTACCGACCAGCGAGCCGGTGATCGACGCCTTCACCATGTCGACCAGCCCTTTCTTGAGGGCGAAGAGACCGATGATGATTTCGGGGGCGTTACCCAGCGCAGCGCTCAACATCCCTCCTTTCGCCGGGCCGAGCAACGCAGCCAGCACTTCGGTCGCGTCTCCGATACGCTTCGCGAGCGGCACGATCGCCAACGCCGATGCAATGAAAACGACCAAAGGATGGGCGTCGAACCGATTTAGGCCAACGGCGACAGGAACGAACAGGAGCAGCCAGTTCGAACTGATGAGTGCTCGAGTTGTCATGATGCAGGCCGGCGGAAATCGAAGGGCGGTGACTTTTCGGATCGATCACCGGTGTAATTATAAGCCGCTGGTCTCCATCAGCGGGGTGTGACGCCTGACCATTGAGCGTCGGACGAACCCAGGCGGGGTCCCCTCCGACGCAGACTGGTTCACGGAATAATCTTGGCTTCCGCGGGTTTCGGATTGTAGGAGTCCGCCCGCGCTTTGACGATCCAGCCGCCGCCCATGGCGCGATAGAGCTGGATGCTGGCGACGAAGGTCTCGCGCTGCGCAAGCAGCAAGTCGATCTGCGCCTCGTAAAGCTGCCGGAGGGAGTCGAGCACGGTGATGAAATCGGTGTAGCCTTCGTCGTAACGCAGTTGGGCCAGACGATAGTAATGATCCACCGAAGCGACCCGCTGCGCCTGATGGTCGCGCCTTTCTTTGGCTTTCTGGCTCGCGATCAGCGCGTTTTCGAACTCACGGAACGCGTTGATGATGGCCCGCCGGTAGTTTGCGACGGTCTGCTTTTGGATGGCTTCCGCCGCCTGCACCTCGCCCTGCAGCCGTCCCGCCGTGAAGATCGGCAGCAGTGCGTTGGAGCCGACGCTCCAGAAGTTCGCGCCGGGAGCGAAGATATTGCCGAGATCCTGGCTGACCTGCCCGATGTCGCCGGTCAGAAAAATGCGCGGAAAGAACAGGCCCCGCGCGACGCCGATTCTTGCGTTGGCGGCGATCAGCTCCTGTTCCGCCTGACGGATGTCGGGGCGGCGGGCCAGCAGGTCGGAGGGAAGTCCGGCCGGTACCGCGGGCAGCTGCAGTTCGTCCAGCGTCAGGCCGCGAATCACGGTGCCGGGGTTCTCGCCCAGCAGAACCTTCATCGCATGCTCGGTCTCCGCGATGGCCTGCTCCACGAAAGGCAGGATGGCGCTGCGCCGCTGCAGCTCAGACTGCACCTGTTCGACTTCGAGCTGGGAGGCAAAACCCTCGTTGAATCGGGCTTCGGCGATTCTCAATTGCTCGCCGAGGACCTTCATGATCTCCACCGTGATTTCGCGGTTCTTGTCGAGTTCCCGTAGGGTGATATAGGTCTGCGCCACCTGGCTGACCAAGGTCAGGATCACCGCCTGCTCGAACGCTTCCGAAGCCAGAAGTTCCGCTTTGGCGGCCTCCTTCGCACGGCGCAGTTTGCCCCAGACATCGATCTCCCATTCCATCGTCGCCGCCAGGCGGCCGAGATTGGTGTCGGGCACACTACCCAAGATATCGGCCGGCAAACCGAACTGCTGGGGTGCGACTTGGAAGCGCCGGTAGGCTGCTTCACCGAAGATTTGCGGAAACAGCACCGAACGGGTGGAGCCGTAGAGACCCATGAATTGTTCGACGCGGGCCGCGGCGAGCTGCAGGTCGAGGTTGCCGCGCAGCGCTCTTTCGATCAGTGCATTCAGCCGATGGTCGCCCAGTTGCTCCCACCACTTCACATTGGTGACTTCCTTCACCTCTTTGGTGCCGAAGCGCCACTTCGCCGGCACGGCCGACGGCGGACGCTGGTAGTCCGGCCCGACCTTCCACGAACAGCCGATCAGCAGCGATGCCGTCAGCAAACAAAGTGCAAACCGCATGATCGGTCTCACTGCTTCGGTGGTCCAGCGCTCTCCCCGCGCTGCCGAAGCCGCTCGACCACGTAGAAGGTGACCGGGATCAGGAAGATCGCGATGAACGAAGCCGCTACCATGCCGCCGATCACCGCGAAGCCCATCACCTTGCGCGCGAGGGCGCCGGCACCGCTGGCCAGCGACAGAGGAAGGAAACCGAGGATGCCGGCCAAACTGGTCATCAGAATCGGCCTAAGGCGCAGCCGCGCGCCCTCCAGGGCTGCATCGATGACCGGCTTGCCCTGCTCGACGCCAGCTTTCGCGAATTCCACGATCAGGATCGCATTCTTGGCCGCGAGGCCGATCAGCATCACCAGGGCGATTTGGGCGTAGATGTTGTTCTCGTGCTGCCCGACCATCAATGCGAAGAACGCGCCAAATACGGCGATCGGCGTACCGAGCAGCACGCTGAACGGCAGGCTCCAGCTTTCGTATTGGGCCGCAAGAATCAGGAAGACACTGAGCAGCGAAAAAGCGAAGATCACCAGAGGCGAGATGCCTTGCTGTGCCTGGTGCTCCTGATAGCTCATGCCGAGGTAGTCGTAACCCATTTCCCGTGGCATGGTTGCGGCGAAGACCTCCTCCAGGGCTTTCATCGCCTGCAGTGAGCTGTAACTGGGATTCGCGGTGGCGTTGATCTGCGCGCTCCGGTACAGGTTGTAGCGCATCGTGAACTCCGGACCCAGCGTGTTCCTGACACTGGTCAGCGCGGCGAGCGGCACCATGCCGCCCTCGCCGCTGCGCACATAGAACTGACGGAGTTGTTCAGCGTCGGTGCGGAATTCGCCCTCGGCCTGGACGTAGATTTGCCATTGCCGACCAAAACGGTTGAAGTAATTCACGAAGCCGCTACCCATGAAGCACTGCAGCGTCTGGTAGACATCGGCCAGATTCACGCCGCGCGTCAGCACCTTGTCACGGTCGACTTCGACGAACGCTTGAGGAATGGTCGGCAGAAACGTGGTCGTGACGCGGGCCAGTTCCGGGCGTTGGCGTGCCGCCTCGATGAACCTGCCGACGTTTTCGGACAAGAACGGGAGATCGCGTCCGGCCCGATCCTGCAGGATGAACGTCACGCCGCCCGAGGTGCCGATGCCGGGGATGGCCGGCGGCGGAAATGCGAACGCGATCGCCTGACTGAGCTGGCTCATCTCACGATTGATTCGCGCCTTGATCGCCTCGTACTGCTCTTCCGGCGCGGTCCGTTCCTCCCAATCTTTCAGGGCGATGAAGAAGAAGGCACTGTAGGTGTTAGTGACCTGGCTCAGCATGTTGTAACCGATCACCGAGGAGTAACTTTTCACGCCCGGGGTGCGGGCGAAGATCTTCTCCACTTCCCGGGCCACTTCATCAGTGCGTTGCAGCGAGGCCGCGTTCGGAAGCTGGATGCCGGCGAACAGATAGCCCTGGTCCTCTTCCGGCAAGAAACCGGTCGGCAGTCGGGCACCGATCCATCCGGACATGACCGCGACGCCGGCCAACAGCAGCAGGCTGATCAGGCTCTTCCGGATCAGAAAGCCGCAGGCGCCGACGTAACCGTCGGTGGCGCGGCCGAAAGCGCGGTTGAAGGCATCGTAGAAACGCTGCAGCAGGCTGCCGGTGCGCTGCTTCGGCCGCAGCAGCAGAGCGGACAGCGCGGGGCTCAGCGTGAGCGCGTTGAACGTGGAGATCATCACCGAGACGCCCACGGTGATGGCGAACTGCTGATACAGACTGCCTGAGATTCCGGGGATGAACGCCGTGGGCAGGAACACCGCCACCAGCACCAGACTGGTCGCGACCACCGGTCCGGTGACTTCCGACATGGCTTTCAGTGTGGCTTCACGTGGCGATAAGCCCTTTTCGATATGGTGCTCGACCGCCTCGACCACGACGATCGCATCGTCCACCACCAGCCCGATGGCGAGGACCAAACCCAACAACGACAGCGTATTGATGGAGAACCCCAGCAGCGGAAACACCGCGAAGGTTCCCACCAGAGACACCGGGACGGCCAGCAGCGGGATCAGCGTCGACCGCCAGCCCTGCAGAAACAGGAACACGACCAGGATCACCAGGAACAGCGCTTCGTAGAGTGTCTGCACGATCTCTCTCATGCCGGCGCTGACCGCCAGCGTCGTGTCTAGCGCCACCACGTAGTCGAGGTCGGGCGGAAAACGCTGCTTCAATTCGGCCATCAGCTGCTTGGCCCCATGGGCCGCCTGCAGCGCGTTCGAGCCGGGCTGCTGATACAGCGCGACGAGCGCGGCCGGTTTCCCGTCCAGACGGCCGCGCATGTCGTAGGTTTGAGCACCCAATTCGATGCGCCCGACGTCGCGGATGCGGACCAGCGAACCGCTGGGATTCGCCCGCAGCACGATGTTGCCGAACTCTTCCTCGGTCACCAGGCGTCCTTGGGCCCTGACCGCGTAGGTGAACTCCTGG
>JALORT010000043.1 GCA_025458755.1 Methylotetracoccus sp. | reverse complement strand
AATGATACGGTAGCCGGCGCGCTCTCGCGTCGCAACCGCGGCGCCGGTTTGGTCCTCCGGAGGTGCTTCATCCGGTATCGCCGGCAACGCAATTTCATGTTCTCGTGTATCCGGCGGCGGAGTCGGCACGTCGGAACCCGTAACGTCACCGTGGCGTGCCCCCTGCTCATCGAACAGCATCGGCACGAAAGCCACGGCGAGCGCCACCACAATCGTGACGCCCAACAAGCGTTGTTTTAACTGATCGTCCAACGATCCTCACCTCGGCAATTCAGCGCATTGAGCACAATATTCGGCGACCAGAAAAAACGAGCCGAAAATGACGATAACATCGCCGATCTCCGCTTGAGACCGTGCCGCCGCCACCGCAGCGGACACATCGGCGAACGAGTATTCTACCCTTTCCACGCCCGCACGATGAAGACCGTGGGCCAGCGACTCCGGCGTGGCGGCCCTGCCGACGGTCAGAGGTGGCAGGTACCAACAGGAGATCACGTCCTTGATCCGCTGGATCACGCCCTCCATATCCTTGTCGCGCATCAGCGCGAACACACCGTGAATCGTGCGTCCCGGAAACCGCTGTCGCAGTTGCTCGGCCAAAATCCCCACTGCCTGGGGATTATGCGCGACGTCAACGACCAGCGGCACGCTGCCGTCGATCACTTCAAATCGAGCGCGCAGGCGAACATCCCGCAAACCGGCGCGTATCGCCGTCTCTCCGACCGGCCATTGTTCCTTGATATGCTCGAGGAGCTGTACTACACCCGCCGCGTTGCGAAGCTGATGGGCGCCGGCCAGAGCCGGAAGTGGAAGCTCGTGGAGACGGTGGGCTCGGCCAAACCAGTGCCAAGCGGACGCGGTCGCCTCGTAGCGGAAATCTCGGCCGAAACACGTCAACTCCGTAGGCAGCGCGTCGGCATACCTCAATAAGGAAACCGGCGGTGCGGGATCGGTCACGACGGCAGGCCGGTGAGGGCGCAGCACCCCGGCCTTCTCATAGCCGATCGACTCGCGAGTCGTACCCAGCCAATCCTGATGATCGATATCGATACTGGCGAGCAGCACCGCGTCGGCATCGATGATGTTGACCGCGTCCAGGCGCCCGCCCAAACCGACCTCGAGGATTTGCAGATCGAGATCGGTTTGCGAAAACAGATCGAGCGCAGCCAGCGTACCGAACTCGAAAAAGCTCAAGGTGGTGTCGCCCCGGGCCCGGTCGATCCGGCCGAACGCGCCGCAAATCGCATCGTCCGCGACCGGTCTGCCGTCGATACAAATGCGCTCGTTGTACCGCAGCAGATGCGGCGAGGTATACGTTCCGACCCGATAACCCCGGGCGCGCAGTATGGCGTCCAGGTAAGCCACGCAAGATCCCTTGCCGTTGGTGCCGCCGACCGTGATCGTGAATGGCAATCGGGGGTTCGGATGAAGCCGCCGGAAGACGTCTTTGACCCGGTCGAGTCCGAGGTCGATCGCCTTTGGATGCAGCGCCTCCTGCCAAGCGAGCCACTCGGCGAGCGCCTGGAACCGCATGGAGAGTTACACGGGATTCGCCAGATCCGCCGCGAGCGGGAACGGCGTTGTTACCGGCTCGTCGAGCTGCGAAGGCAGCCGTGCCACAGTCTCCGTGGCGGCCTGCGGCAGTTTGTAGGTCATGAAGCAAAGCAGGCGGTGGATGCGATCACGCATCTCCCGCCGATCGAGAATCAAGTCGATGGCCCCGTGTTCCAGCAAGAACTCGCTGCGCTGGAAACCCTCGGGCAGCTTTTCCCGGACCGTCTGCTCGATCACACGCGGCCCGGCGAAGCCGATCAGCGCACCCGGCTCCGCCACATTGATATCGCCCAGCATCGCGAGACTGGCCGAAACGCCGCCCATCGTCGGGTCGGTCATCACCGAGACGTAAGGAATACCCGCTGCCGCGAGACGGGCCAAAGCGGCGCTGGTTTTCGCCATCTGAAACAGCGACAACAACGATTCCTGCATCCGTGCACCGCCGCTCGCTCCCCCACGACCGAACCCATCGAGCCGCCCATGAAATCGAAATTGAATGCCGCAGCAACCAGCGGCAGGCCTTTCAGCTGTCCGCGTACGACCACCATGGCATCTTTTTCGCCGGTACCCTTCTGCGACTGGGCCAGACGATCCTTGTATCTCTTGCTGTCCTTGAACTTCAGCGAATCGACGGGCGACAGATTGTCACCGATTTCCTGGCGGTTACCCGGATCGAGGAAAAAGTGCAGCCGCTTGCGGCCGCTGATGCGCATGTGGTGCGAACATTTCGGGCAAACTTCCAGGTTTCGCTCCACCTCGGCACGGTACAGGATCGCGCCGCAGTGCGGACACTTCGACCACAAACCTTCCGGAACCGCACTCTTGCCGGACGCCTCGGTCCGTATCTTCGCCGGAACGAATTTCTGAAACCAGCTCATCGGGCCACCTCCGCGTCCATCGCCCGGCGCATCGACTGCAGCATCTCCACGATATCCGCCCGGGCCTGATCCAACCGGCTCAGGTTGTTCTCGATCCGGCCAACCAGTGCGCTGCCGACCACCACGGCATCGGAAAACTTTGCCACCGCCCCGGCAATTTCCGCATTCTTCACACCGAAGCCGACCCCGATCGGCAGATCGCAGAGTCGACGAATGTCCGCGAGCTTTTGTTCGACCTCGGTCAAATCGAGGTGGGACGCGCCCGTGACCCCTTTCAGCGAAACGTAGTAGAGATAACCTTTGCCCAATGTGCCCATCCGCCGAATCCGCTCCTCGGTGCTGTTCGGAGCCAAAAGAAAAATCGGATCGATGCCGGCCGCATCCAGCAGGGCGATCAGTTCGTTCGACTCTTCCGGCGGCATGTCCACGGTCAGCACGCCGTCCACTCCGGCTTCGCGGGCCCCATCGACGAACTCCCGGTAACCCATGCTTTCAATCGGGTTCAGATAGCCCATCAACACCATGGGCGTCGTCTGGTCCTGAACGCGGAATTTGGCGACCAGGCCAAGCGTCTTGCGCAGACTCATCCGGTGGATCAGCGCACGCTCGCTCGCTCTTTGGATGACCGGACCGTCCGCCATAGGGTCCGAAAACGGGACCCCCAACTCGATGATGTCGGCTCCCGCCTGCACCATCGCATGCAGACACGGTACGGTGAATTCCTCCACCGGGTCGCCGGCGGTGATGAACGGAATCAGTGCCTTGCGGCCGGTGTTCCGCAGTGCCTCGAAACGGGCGGCGATTCGGCTCACAGCACCATCCCCTCGCGTGTGGCGATCGTATTGATGTCCTTATCGCCTCGACCGGAAAGATTGACCAGGATCTGTTGTTCGGGCCGCATCGTCGCCGCGAGCTTCATCGCATAGGCAACCGCGTGACTCGATTCCAGCGCCGGCAGAATACCTTCTTTCTCCGTGAGCGCGTGGAATCCGACCAGCGCTTCGTCATCGGTGATGCCGACGTAAGTCGCTCGGCCACTGTCTTTCAGCCAGGCATGCTCCGGCCCCACCCCGGGGTAGTCCAGACCGGCCGAAATGGAATGGGTTTCCATGATTTCGCCGTCCTCATCTTCGATCAGATACGTGCGATTGCCATGGAGCACCCCGGGCCGGCCGGCACTCAACGGCGCGGAATGCCGCCCCGTCTGAATCCCGTCGCCGGCCGCCTCCACGCCGTACATGGCGACGGCTGGATCATCGATGTAGGGGTAGAACAAACCGATCGCATTCGACCCGCCGCCGACGCAAGCCACCAGCGCGTCCGGCTGCCGCCCGGTCAATTCCAGCATCTGCTGCTTGGATTCCCGGCCGATGATCGCCTGAAAATCCCGGACCATCGCCGGATACGGGTGGGGCCCGGCGACAGTGCCGATGATGTAGAAGGTGTTGTCGACGTTGGTGACCCAATCCCGCAGCGCCTCGTTCAGCGCATCCTTCAAGGTCTTGGACCCCGATTCGACCGGCACCACGGTGGCACCGAGCAGACGCATCCGGTAGACATTCAGGGATTGCCGCTGCACATCGACGGAACCCATGTAGACGATACATTCCATGCCCAGCCGCGCCGCCACCGTCGCCGTCGCGACGCCATGTTGCCCTGCTCCGGTTTCGGCAATCACGCGGCGTTTTCCCATGCGCTTGGCCAACAGGGCTTGGCCGACGGTGTTGTTCACCTTGTGGGCGCCGGTATGATTCAAATCCTCGCGTTTCAGAAAAATTTGCGCGCCGCCGATCTCGCGGCTCATGCGCTCGGCGTGATAGATGGGGGAAGGACGGCCGACGTAGTGTTTGAGATCGTAATCCAGCTCGGCAATGAACTCCGGATCGTGCCGGTAATGCTCGTAGGCCTCTCGCAATTCCTCGAGCGGCTGAATCAGCGTCTCCGCGACGAAAATGCCGCCGTAGGGCCCGAAGTGGCCCCGCGCATCCGGGAGGTCATAATGGGTGCCGCTGTCGCTCTGCGTGATCAAACTGATAGACCTCTTTCAAAAACGCCGCCATTTTCGCCGAGTCCTTGACGCCTTTTTCCGCCTCGACGCCGCTCGACACATCCACCGCATAGGGCCGAACCAAGGCGAGTCCTGCGCGCACATTGTCCGGGGTCAGGCCGCCGGCCAAGATCATCCGCATCCCCGTCGGCAGGACCGCCCGGCTCCATTCAAACGCCTGGCCGGTACCCCCTTGCGCGGACGGATGGTACGCATCCAGCAACAGGGCCTGAGCCTCCGCGTAGCGGCGCGACTCCTGAGCCAGATTGGTGGAGTCCCGTACACGGATCGCCTTGATGTAGGGCTTGCCAAAGCGCCGGCAGTACTCGGGATCCTCGTCGCCGTGGAACTGAATCAAATCGATCCGAACTCGCGACAGAACGTCCTGCACCTTGTCGGGGTCCTCGTCGACGAATAAGCCCACGACTGTCACGAACGGGGGCAAAGCCGCCACTACCGTGGCCGCCTGCCCGGCCGATACCGAGCGGGGACTCGGCGGGTAGAACACCAGGCCGAGTGCATCCGCACCCAGCAACGCAGCCGACTCGGCATCGGCAGGCCGCGTGAGGCCGCAGATTTTAACGCGAGTTCGCTGCCAGGGATACGTCATTGTCGGCAATCGGGGGCGAGTAACGCGCGGCGTCTGGCGGCAAACGGGAAAAAATCGGATCTGCGGGCAAATGGAAGCGACCGGGATACAGCACACCGCCGAAATATAACCCATCGGGTGACGCTGTAATACCGCCGGATGAGCGATTGCGCGCTTCAAGTACTTCCCGCGCCCAAAACGGCCGGCACTTCCCCGCACCGACAGCCGTCAACACGCCGACGATATTGCGCACCATGTGATGCAGAAACGCATTCGCGGCCAATTCGATGATCACGCGTTCACCTTCACGCCTGACGACGATGAAATGCAGGCGACGGAACGGGCTCACCGATTGACAACCCTGTGCACGAAACGAAGAGAAGTCATGTTCTCCGATCAAGTGATCTGCGGCCTCCTGCATCCGCCGTTCGTCGAGCGGCTGAAAACACCAGGTCACCTGCCGCCGCAACAACGCCGACCTCATCGGCCGGTTCAGGATCACGTAGCGGTAAAAACGCGCGATCGCGCTGTAACGGGCGTGAAAATCCCCCGGCACCTCACGGACCCAAAGGATCCGGAGGTCCTCCGGTAACTCGGTATTGGTTCCCAGCAGCCAGGAGCGGGGAGAGCGCGCCACCGTCGCATCGAAATGGGCGACCTGCTCCAGCGCATGCACGCCGGCATCCGTCCGGCCCGCGCAATGCACCCGGATCGGACCGGCCGCAACCCGTCCCAGAGCCGCTTCCAAGACCGTCTGGACGGTCCGGCGCCCGGGCTGCCATTGCCAGCCGGCAAAGGCCGTTCCATCGTATTCGAGACCCAACGCGATACGCATACCGGACGAAAAGACGTTCAAACCGCGGCGCGCAGTCTAGCAGATCGCGTTGCCGATCAGGATTCAGCCGCCCCGAAAACAGCAGCTCACTGACTGCCCGTGGGCATAATCGATGCTGAGCCTATGGACCCCTGCTGCGGATGTTCGTCTCGGTGGCATGAAGCGGTCCGGGCCGAATGTCGCCGGTCACACCGAAGGCACGTCAGCCTTGATCCTAGCGCTGCGCGTCTGTCGTGCCAATGGGGTCTGGGATCCGTACTGGAAGTCCAAGTACAGCAAGCCACGGGAGCCTCAGTCGCACTTCCGATGGCGTCCTAGAGAAGGCGCACCCAGCCCGTCGCGGGTGCAATCGGAAGTGCGATACACTAGCGCGCCGAGCGCGTGCGCCGTCCGTCGATCCCCGTATCCAGATGACCGACCTCAGTACCCCCGAATTGAAGGAGTGATCCATGAAGAGAATATCCCGAGTCCATCGCGTCAGCCTGTTGATGACGCTGTTCCTCCTGCCGATGGCAACAGGGGCAGTGGCACCGGCGAATTTCGAGGTCCGTTACAATGCCGACCTCGTCGCGTTGTGTGCGACCCCGCCGAGCGATCCCAACTATGTTGCGGCTATTCATTTCTGCCACGGTGTGGCCGTCGGCTTCGCCCGCTACTACGAGGCCATTTCCGTAGGCAAGGATTTTCGGAGCATGTTTTGTCTCCCGAAGACCATGACGCGCAACGACATCATGGCGGAGTACGTCGCCTATTCCAAGGCCCGCCCGGAGTATGATCGGGAGGCCGTCGGCAATGTAATGATTAAATTCCTCACCGACACCTTTCATTGTCCGGCAAGCCCGGCGGCGCCGAAATCCTGATCCGTCGCTCCCCCCAACTCAGTAATCGCGAGTGTAGTCCGATGAGAACGATAAAGAGCACCATGCCCTTGATGCTTGCAATGGGGTTGACCCTAACCGGCTGTGCAGGGCTCTCCGACACCCAGCAACGAACGATGACCGGTTCTCTCGGTGGAGCCGCCGGTGGTGCCGCGATCGGCGCGATCGCCGGCAATGCCGGACTCGGTGCGTTGATCGGTGCCGGCGCCGGCGCGCTGGGTGGCTTTGCCTACGGCAAGCACAAAGAGTCCGTCGACCGAGCCTATCAGCAGGGTCGGGCAGACGCCGCGAGACAGCCTCAATAAGATTTCTCGGGCATCCACGCGGTGGCGTCAGGCGTTCTCTCTTAGAACCCCGGAGGGATCGAGACCTCGGGAGGTCGAGGTCAACGGCGCGACAGTTCGCCATTGAATCGAGTGGGGACAGAGCGATTTAGGCGAAGCGTTCATGGCCGACCCATCGCGAAGCCTGCGAAATGCCCTGGGCGCGGCCTTGCCCAGGGTCGGAACACACCCACGTGATGGTCAGTAGGTCACCCAGGGCCAGCATCACCGCCCCCGGGAGCAAGCCGATAATCCCTCGGTGCGATGCCGCCCAACGCGCCCGGGAGGATCACCTGCCGGTACTGGCACGGGTGGCATCAACCAGGATCTGTTTGGTGACGGCGTAGACCTTGGGCTCGTACCTGGCGGCCACGCTACCAAGATCATCATCCGCCGCCGACTGGCGGCGCCATCGCCAGGTTGCACGGCACCTGGAACCGGTGGTTCCGGATCACGTCGCGGATCGTCCCGGTCTGGTCGTAGAAGCGTCTTCGGTCCGGGACGCCGGTCGCGCGCGGCGCCGAAGAAGACCGGCGTGTCGGATTGGGGGTGTTATCAGGAGCCCCTCATTCGGCTGGCTTTTCGAAGTGGCCGCCGAACTGGAAGCGCATCGCGGACAGCAGCTTGTTCTGATAGTCCGCCTCGCCGCGCGAGCTGAAGCGTTGATAAAGCGCTGTCGAGAGCACCGGCACCGGCACCGCCTCGTCAATGGCCGCCTTGATCGTCCAGCGCCCCTCGCCGGAATCGGACACCCGGCCCGCGAATTGCGTCAGATCAGCATCATCGACCAGCGCCGCGGCGGTCAGGTCGAGCAGCCAGGATGACACGACGCTGCCGCGCCGCCACACTTCGGTGATCTCGCGCAGGTCGAAGTCGTATTGATAGTGCTCGGGATCACGCAGCGGCGTCGTCTCCGCATCCACCTCGTGTTCGCGCTTGCCGATATTGGCACCGCGCAGAATTCCCAGGCCTTCGGCGTAAGCGGCCATCAGCCCGTACTCGATGCCGTTATGCACCATCTTGACGAAGTGCCCGCCGCCGTTCGGTCCGCAGTGCAGGTATCCCTGCTCCGCGGTACCCCCGAGCTTCTCGCGGCCGGGCGTGCGGGCGATCTGGTCGCCCCGGCCGGGCGCGAGGGTGGCGAAGATGGGGTCAAGGCGGTTCACCACCGCTTCCTCTCCGCCGATCATCATGCAGTAGCCCCGCTCGAGCCCCCAGACGCCGCCGCTGGTGCCGACATCCACGTAGTGGATTCCCCCCAAGGCCAGGTCCTTCGCACGCCGGATGTCATCCACGTAATACGAGTTACCGCCGTCTATCAGGATATCGCCTTGCTCGAGAAAGGGGAGGAGATCGGCGATCGCTTGGTCCACGACCGCCGCCGGAACCATCAGCCATATCGCACGGGGCTTCGCGAGCTTCTCGACGAGGTCCGCCAGCGACGAGGCCCCAATGGCTTTTTCTGTTGTCAGATCCGCGACCGCCTCGGGCGACCTGTCGAAGACCACACACTCGTGGCCGCCCCTGATCAGCCGGCGAACCATGTTCGCCCCCATCCGTCCCAGTCCGATCATTCCAAGTTGCATAGTCATGTTTCTTTCCCTCATGTGGGTGGTTCGTGGTCTATTCACTCGGCCTTGCTTGTTCGCCGGTCACGCACAGTTGGTTGTGCGCAAGGAAAAGGGTTCCCTGCAATGGGCGCGTGACTTCGCTTCGGCTCCGCGGACGGATCCCGGCTGCGGTCCTTCTGCCATGAGTCAGCCATGGCTGACGATGACGAGTGGCCGTTCACGGCGTTGGCTGGGAACGCCGCCGTACCCTCCCAAGCGCCTTTCACGGTGATGTCCGCCATGAAAGAGTGGGCGAGCATCGCAGATGCGCGGGCTGCCGTCGGCGTTTGGGATGATCTTCAACAGGAAATTCAGGGCGGACAGCGATGTCAGGAGCGACGCCAGCGCCAGCGTTCGATGATTGTAGCCCATCGTCGCCGCGGCGACCGGGTCGGGGACGTACTTCAGCACGCCGTGGCGCGTATCCTCTTTGACCCGCGCCTCCGGCCCATGCCGGCTTCTTGAGAAAACCCCGGAGTTTCCGCCCTCCGGCGATCGGCGGGTGGCCGTTCAGGAACATCGCATCGATGTACCCGCGCGCCGGGGAAGCTAGCCGGGATAGCGCGGTCGCGGGGGAGTTCGCCGCACTTGCCCGCTTTGAACGCGGCCACCGCGTCGGAGAGCGCGATTGGGCTTCGGCACCGGCCGGCCGAGTTGCTATAGTTCGCATTCGAACCACATTCCGGACCGACGAAGATGTCATTCGCTGCTGACGATCTGCCGCGGAAACTCCGCAACTGGCTGGCTCACTCGGTTTCCGTGCTGCAGGACCCTGAGCGCCGGGAAGACCTGCGTCGCGGGCTGATCGACTACTACCGCAGCCTCGGCACCGTAGCTGCAGACCGCAGGCAAGGATCCGCCACCGCGCAGGTCGCGGTGTGGTCCGGGCAACGGCTGCAGGAGGTTGCGGGTCTTGATGCCGATGCCGCCCTGCAACGGGTGGACAGTGGTTGGGACGGGCTGACCGACGAGGAAGCGGCACGACGTCTGCGCGAGTTCGGTCCCAATGCCGTTCGCCGTGAGGTGGTCCCGGGATTGGCCGCGGAGTTGCTGATGCGCCTCCGCGCGCCGCTGAATTCCCTGCTGCTGATTCTGGCCTTGATCTCGTTTCTGGTGGACGACCCTAAAACAGCGGTGCTGATCACCGTCATCGTCGGTTTGAGCACGCTGTTATCGCTCTGGCAGGAGCGGCGCGCCCGGCTGGAGGCGGAGAAGCTGCGGGCGATGGTGAAAACCACCGCGACGGTGTTGCGCCGAGGGGGCGGTGCGGCCGCGCCGATTGGCCGCGAAGTTCCGCTGGAGGAGCTGGCTCCCGGCGATCTGATTCATTTGTCCGCCGGTGACATGGTGCCGGCGGACGTCAGGGTCCTGACCGCGAAGGATTTGTTCATCAATCAGGCCACGCTGACCGGCGAGGTCATGCCGGTCGAGAAATTCGGCCATCGGTGCACCTCCGCTGCGCCGTTGGAATCGGCCAATCTGTGCTTCATGGCGACCAACGTGGTCAGCGGTGCGGCGACCGCAGTCGTCGTACAGACCGGCGTCGCCACGTATTTCGGCGCGCTCGCCAGCGACCTGATGGGCCGGCGCGTGTTGACCCGATTCGACCAAGGCTTGAACCAGTTCGCGCTGCTGATGATCCGCTTCATGCTGGTGATGGTGCCGCTGGTCTTCTTGATCAACGGCTTCACCAAGGGCGACTGGATGCAGGCGTTCCTGTTCGGCGTGGCGGTCGCCGTCGGGTTGACGCCGGAAATTCTGCCGATGATCGTCACCATCAATCTCGGCAAGGGCGCCTTGGCGATGTCGCGCAAGCAGGTGATCGTCAAGCAGTTGAGCGCCATCCAGAACTTCGGCGCCATGGATATCCTGTGCACCGACAAGACCGGCACGTTGACGCAGGGGCAGGTCGTGTTGGAGAAGCATCTCGATCTGAATGGCATCGAGAGCGCGCGGATTCTGGAATGTGCCTGCCTGAGCAGCCATTTCCAATCCGGCCTGCGCAATCTGCTCGACGATGCGGTGATCCACCACGCGTTGAAGGACGGGGTGCCGCTGGGTGAAGAGTCCTGGCAGAAGGTCGATGAGATTCCGTTCGACTTCGTCCGGCGGCGTATGTCCGTGGTGCTGGAGCAAGAGCCGGGCCGTCATCGGCTGATCTGCAAAGGCGCCGTGGAGGAAGTGCTGGCGGTCTGCGGGCGCGGCGATGTGGCAGGTCAGACTTTCGCCCTGGATGACACGCATCTGCAGCGTGTTCGCCGCGCGGCCGCCGCGCTCAACGAAGAGGGATTCCGCGTGCTCGCCGTGGCTTACAAAGACATCGCGAATCCGGAAGCGGCGTACAGTGCCGCTGCCGAGGCGGACCTGACGCTGATCGGTTACGTGGCTTTCCTGGACCCGCCCAAAGAGAGCACCGCCGCAGCGCTCGCGGAACTGCGCGACCATGGCGTCGAGGTCAAGATCCTGACCGGGGACAACGAAATCGTGACCCGCAAGATCTGCCACGATGTCGGTTTGCCGGTGGAGCACGTCGTGCTCGGGTCAGACATCGAGCAGTTGCCGGATGCGGCACTGACAGAGTTGGCTCGGACCGTCACGGTGTTCGCGAAACTGTCGCCGATGCAGAAGGCCCGTATCATCGGCTTGCTGCAGCAAGCCGGCCACGTGGTGGGATTCCTCGGTGACGGTATCAACGATGGGCCGGCACTGAAAGCGGCCGATGTCGGGATTTCGGTCGACGGCGCCGTGGATATCGCCAAGGAATCGGCGGATATCATCCTGCTGGAGAAGAACCTCGAGGTGCTGGACGACGGCGTGATCGACGGCGTGATCGAAGGGCGCAAGGTGTTCGGCAACATCGTCAAATACCTGAAGATGGGCGCCAGTTCGAATTTCGGCAATATGTTCAGCGTGGTTGGCGCCAGTGCGTTCCTGCCGTTTCTGCCGATGACCCCACCTCAGGTGCTGCTGAACAATCTCTTGTATGACGTGTCGCAAACCACGGTGGCGACCGACGACGTCGATCCGGAATATCTCGCCCGCCCGAGAAAGTGGGAAATCGGCCACATCGCGCGCTTCATGCTGTTCATCGGTCCGATCAGTTCGATTTTCGACTACGTGACCTATTTCACGCTGCTCTGGATCTTCGATGCCTGGACCCGCCCTGAGCTGTTCCACAGCGGCTGGTTCGTCGAATCGCTGTTGTCACAGACGCTGATCGTGCATGTGATCCGCACCGCCAAGGTGCCGTTTCGGGAAAGCCGGGCCAGTGTTCCGCTACTGATGACCACGGCCGCGATCTGCGTCATTGGCATTTGGCTGCCGCATTCGCCGTTCGCGGCTTCACTCGGTTTCACCGCCTTACCCGGTGCCTACTGGCCGCTCCTGTTGCTCATTCTGACCGGTTACATCGCGCTGACGCAGACCATCAAGGTCTGGCTGATGCAGAAATACAGGATCGAATGATCCGCAGCGGTTCGACAGCCGAGGGCGCTGCCCCATGTGATTTGCGGGTGGTTTCACTCCGCACGTGCTTGCCGAAGTATACGATCGGAACCTGGACTTGAGGTGCCCATGGGGCGTCGGGGAGAGAGTCGTAAGCGACTGGGAGACTTCCGGGTTCAAGATTGACATCGTGGCTGCAGGACCATCGAAGTACCCGAGGCTTTCCCAAGGGCCGTCCGAGGGGATGTTGGGCACGTAGAGACATGCCCAACCTACCGGTCTTCTGGCTACACAAACAGCTTCGCGGGTAAAGGCATTACTTCAGCGGCGATTACGAG
>JALORT010000409.1 GCA_025458755.1 Methylotetracoccus sp. | reverse complement strand
GCCAGTGCTACCGTGCCGCCAACTGGATCGACGTGGGTTCGACCACCGGTCGTGGTCGGCAGGATCGAGCGCACCAGCGTCACGGGGCGGCTCCCAAGCGGGTTTTCCTTTATCCGCTCCGCTCCGACGCCCGCCAGCGCCTGTGCGATGACCCAAAATGAGAATTGCTGGCGCCTCACGGTCCAGGACGGTTGCAGTGCACCGTGAACAACGGAAGATCTGGGCTGCCGGCGCCTGCCGAGCCCCCGAGTTCCATCATGATTTCTTGAATCCGGCGAGCAGCCTGGTCAGTGCGTCGGCGAAGCGCTGCACGGTCGCCGGCTCCGGCACCGGGAGCTTCAGATAGGACTGACCGGTGCGGGCGTCGGTCTCGATCCAGCGCGATGCGCCCTCGGTTTCGCTGCTGCGGGCAGCCGCCAGCCCCTCGACCAGCCTCAATCCGGCCTCCAGCAGCGGCGCCCACGGGTCCGAGGGCGGTGCTGCCGGCCGCTCGCTCGTCGGCTCCGTTTCCGGTCTTTCCTTCTCCGCGCGCTCATCCGCCTTCGCACTGGCCGGCTCGGATTCCGCAGCAGGCGGTTCCTCGGCGATTTCCGCCTCACCCATGCTGCCGGTCACTTCCTCGACGCTCTCCATAAACTTCGACAAGCGGGTACCGTGCAGAAAAATTTCCTTCTCGCCGCCTTCCAGCACGCCGGCGAACAAGGATTTCTTGAAGGCCAGCACCGACAGCATGCCTTCCTCGATGGTGCCTTGTGCCACGAAGTTGACGACCTGCACGCTGCGGGTTTGTCCCAAGCGATAGACGCGGCCAATGCGTTGTTCCAGCACCGCAGGATTCCACGGCAGGTCCATATTGATGATGATCGCGGCCGCGTGCTGCAGATTCAAGCCCACCCCGCCGGCATCGGTCGACAGGAACAGTCGGCAGGCAGGGTCCTCGATGAAGCGGTCGATCAGCGCCGCCCGCTTGTCGCCGGGCACACCGCCGTGGAACAGTACATGGTCCCAGCCCCTGCGCTGGATGCGGCGGGCGATCAGATCATGCGTGCGCACCCACTGACTGAACACCACGGCTTTGGCGTCCGGCTGCTCGAACAACTCGTCCAGCAGCGTCATCAGCTCGTCGGCCTTCACCCCGTGGTCGGTTTCGTGATCCAGCAGAAAGGTGCTGTTGCAGGACATGCGCATGTTCTGCAGGCAGCAGGTCAGGCGCCGCTGGTCGGCGTCGGACAGGAAGCCGGTCTTCCGCCAACGGTGGACGATGCGCGCGACGATGTCGCCGTTCTCGTCGTGATGATCGCGTTGCTGCGGCGTCATCGGCACGAACAAGGTGTTGTCGACCCGCTCAGGCAACTGCTCCAGCACTTCCGCCTTTCGCCGCCGCAGCATCACCGGCGCGAGTGTCGCGCCGAGCCGGTCCAGGTCCCGGTAGCCGATCACGCGGCCATGCGTGTCGCGGATCTGATGCTCGTGCAGCAGCCGCCAGGTCGGCCCCAGACGGTGGCGATCCACGAACTGTACGATCGAGATCAGTTCCTCGAGCCGATTTTCCAGCGGCGTCCCGGTCAGCACGATGGCATAGGGGCTTTCGATGCGCTTCAATGCCCGTGCGGCCACGGTGCTCCAGTTCTTGATGCGCTGAGCTTCGTCAACGATCACGACATCCGGCGACCACTCACGGATCAGATCGAGATCCCGCGCAAGGACCTCATAGTTGGCGATCTTGCAGCCGATGCCATCGCGGTACTGCTGCTGCCGCAGCGGACGCAGTCCGTGGATCACCTGTGCCTCGCGGCCGGCGAACCGATCGATCTCGCGCTGCCACTGGCGCTTCAGCGAGGTCGGACAGACCACCAGGATGCGCTCGGCGCCGAAATGCCGATGCAGCAACTCCGCGGCGGCGATCGCCTGAATGGTCTTGCCGAGGCCCATCTCATCGCCGATCAAGGCACGGCCGGCCCGCGCCGCGAACAGCGCACCCTCTGCTTGATAAGGGTAAAGGCCGGTCTTCAGCAAGCCTTTCAGCTTTTTGCTGTCGGCGCCGTCGGGATACGCCTTGTCCAGCACGCGCCGCCGTTCTTCCGCATCCCGGATCTGCGCGACGTAAGCCAGCGCGTCTTCGTAACAGCGAACCTCATGGCCCGCTTCCCGGGCGGCAACAAGGAATGCATCGAGCCGGATAAAACGTTCCGGGGGCAGAGACCAGCCGTGCGAAGCATCGAACAGTTCCTTAGCGCGGTGCAGCAGCACCGGCGGACAAAACGAGCCCGCGCGGAAACGCACGGCACGGGCCGCGCCATAATGCAGGAAAATTTCGCTGTAGACGGGATGATAGCCGGCGGCGATCGCCGCCTTGCCGCCCCGCCGCGCTTCGATGCGCCCGAGCACGAACTCGATGTGCTTGCAGGTGCCGAGATCGTTGGTGATGAAATCCGGGCAGGAACAATAGTTGTCGCCGAGGGCGGGGCCGCGGATCGCGACCCGGTAGCGCCCGCCGGACTGGCGGTTGGTCACGGCGAACTCGGAGAACACCGGTTCCTCCCCCAGATTCTCGATGCCGAACGGCTGTTCGCGTCCGAATTGCCGGCGGAGCCCGATTTGCCATTCCTCAACCGGCAGGTCCTCGGGGCGCCGCAGTCGGGAGAGCTTGGGTTCGGCGGGTTTGGCCTTCTTGGCGCCGCCCCGATTGGCGGTTCGCCGCTTGGTTTGGGACATCTGTTGTCACTTCCTGGGTCTTGGGACAGGTGCTTCACGTGCCTTTCGTAATGAAATGGCCCCTGCGCACCGCTTATCCGGGGCCGCACGGATGCGCGAATTCGGCGCAATGGCAAGCAACCCTTGCGCGCAGCGACGTGACCGAGCTTCTGATCAGAACGGTACCTTTTCTGCGAGGTTTCGTCGGTGGAATGATTGCAACTCCGACGGGACCCCGCTGCGCACGCCTTCGCTATTGTAACGTTTTGCCGATGCGGCTTTGTTAGCCTGTGCGGCGCCGCGGGGCGGTCGATGTCGGGGGGCGACCTGGTCCGTCTCGGGCGCGGCCTGACAGCAGCCGGCGTCGGTCCTCCTTGCCGTGCTGCTCGTCGATCGGCCAAAATGATTGATCCTGAGGCCCCGGAGAAACACCGATGATATCCACCGCTGCTTTCAGCCCGCCCGCCCGTGCAACGATCGTCGCCGGCGCCTGCGCGCTGGTGATCGGTCTGATGAAGTGGGCCGCACCCATCCTGACCCCGCTGCTGCTTGCCGTATTCATCGTGATCATCGCCACGCCGGCGCTGCGCTGGATGCGCCGACACGGCGTCCCGAAATGGGGCGCATTGGCGCTGATCACCTTCGTGCTGCTCGATGCCGGCAGTTTGCTCGCGTTGATGACCACGGGCGCGCTGGAGGGGTTCCGCGACAGTCTGCCGACCTATCAGGAGAGGTTTCTGGCCTTGGGCCAAGCATTCGGCCGCTGGGCCGAGGGAGTCGGTATCGAGGGTGCGCCGGCGGCAGTGCCGGACCTGCTCGATTCC
>JALORT010000042.1 GCA_025458755.1 Methylotetracoccus sp. | reverse complement strand
TCTCTACTTCGCCTATGTGCATGGAAGAAGAGAAGATCACCGCGACTGGCTCGTACCCGTCGTCTGAGCTTCGCCTCCCCCCCGCTGCCCGTTGCGGTGAAAGAGAGGGCCTCATCATCCGGGCTGCTCCCCCCGGCCCGGAGAGTGCCTGGGGTCAGCACTTTCCGGGCCCGCGTGATGGCCCCGACCGCTAACGAAGCATCAAGAATAATGCGCCGTCTCCACGCTGCAAATTCAACAGCAATTCCCGGCTGCTGCTTTTGGCATTTTTTCTCAGCTCATCAAGGTCTTTGACCGGCCGCCGGTTTGCCATGACGATGACATCACCGGGGCGCAATCCTGCCTGCCAAGCATAAGAACCACTGTGGATGCGCTCCACAACGACACCTTCAACGGGCTGACCGGGGGGCATGTTGCTTAGAACGGTACCACTCAAACGCGGATGAACGTTCTTGCCGTCTTCGCGACTGATCTTCGGTGCGGCAATTTCGGCTCTGCGTGTCACCGTGGCCCCCTTGCTCAGCACCTGGAGCTCCACCTCCTCGCCGATTCGGAGCAGACCGATCGCGTTGCGAACATCCATGCTGCTTTTCATTTTTCGGCCGTTGATCGCCAGCACGATATCGCCGGGTTCAAGTTGTGCTTTGGCCGCCGGAGATCCGGGCTGTACCGCGCTGATGACCGCTCCCTGATGTTGCGTCAGCAAGAACGCTTGGGCGAGCTCCGGCGTCAGGTCCTGAATGCTGATGCCCAAGAGACCGCGGCGGATTTCGCCGTGCTCGATCAGCTGTTCTTTGATTTGATTCACCATGTTGGTCGGTATCGCGAAGCCGATCCCGACGTTACCGCCGGTCGGTGCCAGGATGGCCGTGTTGATCCCGACCAGTTCACCGTTCAGGTTGACCAGAGCGCCGCCCGAATTCCCTGGATTGATGGAAGCGTCAGTCTGGATGAAATCCTCATAGCCTTCGATGCCCAACCCCGACCGACCCAGTGCGCTGACGATACCCGAGGTCACGGTTTGCCCGAGGCCGAAAGGATTGCCGATCGCCACCACGAAATCTCCAACCTGGAGTTGATCGGAATCCGCAATCGGCAGCGCCGTGAGATTTTGCGGTTCCACTTTGATGACCGCAACGTCCGATTCCGGGTCGGCACCGATCAGCTTCGCCGAGAGCGTTCGGCCGTCGTGCAGGTTGACCAGAATTTCCTGCGCTTTGTCGATGACATGATTGTTCGTGACGATATAGCCGTGACTGGAATCAATGATGACACCCGAGCCCAGACTCGACGATTGGCGTCGCTGAGGCGCGTCCGGTATGTTGAAGAAATGCCGGAAGAAAGGATCGCGCATCAGCGGGTGCTCGGCTACTTCGATTTGGGTGCGGGTGGATATGTTGACGACCGCGGGCGTGGCGCGCTTTAACATTGGTGCCAGGCTCGGGAGCCGCTGTCCTTCGATGCTTTCCGGCCAAGCGGCGTGGCTCGACGGCGACCACTGCGCGGCGAGCACGGCCAGCAAGATCACGCAGCGGCGGAGACAACTGTTTTTCATGATCCTGATTCGCCTTTTTCAAGGCCGTAGCCGGACGTGGCGGCGCCGAATAGCTTTACTGCGGCCTCCGGGGAAGGGATGGCCGGATCGAAAACCTGTGATTGCGCGCACTCGGGGCGGTTGCGCTGCTGCTTCGGCTCCGATCCCGGTGCGCGAGGGGGCCCGATGAACGCGGTCGATCAGCGCTTTTGAAGGTATCGGTTCCAGGCGGTCAAGCCTTCGCAGCGCCGATGATGCGATAGTCGAAACCGCACGGACTTGTCGGCCCGCGACCCCATTTCACTGCGCGTTGAAGGATCGCTCACGATCCGAAGTGACGCCGGAATTCCTGGATCCTGATGGGGTATTCGGCCGCGCCGTGGAAATCTCCGGCTATTTGATTTTGCCTTCCTTGTACGCCACGTGTTTGCGTATCACCGGATCGAACTTTTTGATTTCCATCTTCTCAGGCATGGTTTTCTTGTTTTTTGTCGTGGTGTAGAAATGACCGGTACCGGCTGAGGAAATGAGTTTTATTTTATCGCGCATCGGAGTCTCTCCCGGGTGGAATCAAGTCTATTAGATTTTAGCGCCCCGCTTGCGCATGTCGGCGAGCACGGCGTCGATCCCCTTTTTGTCGATAGTGCGAAGTCCCTGCGTGGAAACCCGCAAGCGAACCCAGCGGTTCTCGCTGGCGACCCAGAACCGATGATCATGGACATTCGGGTTGAAGACCCGCTTCGTCTTATTGTTAGCATGGGAAACATTATGGCCTACAATACGGTGCTTTCCCGTCACCTGGCACAGTCTAGACATCACAACCCTCGTAGAACGTGATCGTTAAACGCGCTTTTATAAACGAACCAGCCCCCGTGAGTCAATGCCGACGCCGCCCGACGAAGTCGGGGGGGCGGCCGGAGTGAACGTGAGGCTGGGCGTGGTGATGGATCCCATCGATAAGATCAAAATCACAAAAGATACAAGTTTTGCGATGTTGCTGGAGGCCCAAACGCGGCAGTGGGAATTGTTCTACATGGAGCTGAATGATCTTTACCTGCGCGATGGCCGTACCTATGCGCGGATGCGTTCGCTCGAGGTACGGCGCGATCCAGCGAATTGGTTCGAGTTCGCCGCTGAACGGACCGTGCCGTTGGACAGTCTGGATGTCGTCTTGATGCGGAAGGACCCGCCGTTTGATCAGGAATATATTTACGCGACATATTTGTTGGAATGCGCCGAGAGCCACGGCGCTTACGTGGTCAACAAGCCCAGATCGCTGCGCGACGCCAACGAGAAGCTATTCACCGCCTGGTTTCCGCAATGCTGCGCGCCCACGCTCGTCGCCCGCGAGGCGGCACGCCTCAGAGAGTTCCTGAGGGAGCAGGGCGAGATCATCCTCAAGCCGCTGGATGGCATGGGGGGCGCATCGATTTTTCGAGTTGCCGAGGGCGATCCGAACCTGAGCGTGATCCTGGAAACGATGACGCGTCACAATCGGCGCTTCGTGATGGCGCAGCGCTACCTGCCCGAGATCATCGACGGCGACAAGCGCATTTTGGTGGTTGACGGCGAGGCGGTGCCTTACGCTTTGGCGCGAATCCCGGCCGCCGGAGAGAGTCGGGGTAATCTTGCGGCCGGTGGCCGGGCCGAAGGGCGCCCACTGACAGATCGGGACCGCTGGATCGTCGACCAGGTAGGCCCGGCGCTGCGCGAACGAGGGTTGGTGTTTGCGGGCCTAGACGTGATCGGAGAGTACCTCACCGAGGTGAACGTCACCAGCCCGACCTGCGTTCAGGAACTCGACCAATGGTTCGGGCTGAATATCAGTGCCCGGTTGATGGATCACATTGAACAACGGCTGACTGCAAAATCGTGAATGTTAAGTCAGAATAACGTGGCCAGAGACTTTAGCCCGTGGTTGTTGCTGGCGATTATTGTTCACGCCGCAACGATCTTCGGTTTTCGGGCCGAGCTCGTACAGCGGCCGGCGGCAACTCCAACCATGTTGGAAGTGTCCCTGCTTCCCGAGATCATCGAGGCCAATCCACCGCCTGCGCCTACATCTGTGGGCCAGGAACACGCGGCATTCAACGAGCAGTCCATTATTATCCCGCCGCCCGCTGCCGCACCCGTTCAACGCCACGCAACCCCGCCGCAACATGTATCCGGTTGGAATCGGCGGAACGATGCCGATCCGGCGCCGGCGCTGCGATCACAGCGAACGTCTCGCGCGTCGCCGCCTCTGCAGCCGAAGGATCGCGATGGGACCGCTGCCACTGATCTGGAGTCGGCAAAATCCGAACCGGAGGAAGGCCCACCCCTGTTGAAGGCAACGTCTGATTCAGCCGTACCCGGCGCCGGCCTATCGGACCGGCAGCGCCGACGCGAGGCGGCCGGCGGGGAGGGCAACAGTGGGGAATCAGCGGCGCCGGTGCGTTTGACCGCAGCGGCCCTTGGACAACAGATCAGTGAATGGTCGGCCGAATACACCAAGGCCCTGCCGTCGGAGGCAGCGGAGCCACCGCGAACGGGAAAGATCGAAAAAGTGGCGTCGAACCGTATCGCCGCTGCGGCGTACGAACGGGCGTGGCAAGACAAAGTCGAACGGGTTGGCAACATGAACTACCCTGAAGATGCACGCCGGAGAAACCTCACCGGCGCACTGATGCTGTCGGTGGGCGTCAATGCCGACGGAACGATCCACGGCATACAGGTGAGAAAGTCTTCCGGCTACGAAGAACTCGATCAGGCGGCGATTCGCATAGTGCGGTTGGCAGCGCCATTTTCCGCGTTTCCGGCCGAGCTGACTAAGGACTACGACGTGCTGTGGATCACCCGGACGTGGCGGTTTTTCAATGACAATCATTTTGCTACCATGCCTTGACGGCGGTTCGCGACGCTTTGGGGCCGGAAAATCAACAACCTTATGACTATCGAAACAGCGAACCTCACCAACCAGTTTTTGGTCGCGATGCCAGGAATGGCCGACCCGACCTTTGCCAAAACCGTGACCTATCTGTGTCAGCATGGGCCGGAAGGAGCGCTCGGAATCATCATCAACCGTCCATCCGATCTGACGTTGGGCGAAGTGATGGAGCAAATGAGCATCGAGGTCCGCGAGCAGGCCGTCGAGCACTTGCAGGTGTATTTTGGTGGACCGGTTCATCGCGAACGCGGTTTCGTGCTACACGAGCCAGGGGGCCAGTGGGATTCGACCATGCAGGTTTCCGAGTCCGTCGCGCTGACGACATCACGCGATATTCTCGAGGCTATAGGGTCCGGGAACGGTCCGTCCAAGGTGTTGGTGGCGCTGGGCTACGCGGGTTGGGGCAAGGGCCAGCTCGAGCGAGAGATTCTGGAGAACGCCTGGCTGAACGTCCCGGCCGACATGGCGATTATGTTCGAGTCGCCGGCTCGTCAGCGCTGGAAGGCGGCGGCGGAATCGGTGGGAGTCGATATCTCGCTGTTGACCGCATCAGCCGGCCATGCCTGATTCGGAGCAATCTATTGAGAAGACGGCGACGGTTGCGGCCGGCGTCGTGATCGGTGTCGATTTTGGCACCAAGCGCATAGGATTGGCCATCGGACAACGGGTGACCGGTACTGCTGTGCCGCTTTGTACCATCCGTGTCGGCAATGCGGGCGAACCGTGGAAGACGATCTCGGAAACGGTAGTCACGTGGCGTCCCGCGCTGTTCGTGGTCGGTCTCTCCCGTCATCCGGAGGGGCGCGACAATCCGGTCACGGAAGAGACCCGACGGTTCTGTGGGCATTTGCAAAAGCGTTACCGGCTTCCGGTGGTGACGATCGACGAAACCCTGTCGACGGCCGATTCGCGGCGGCGCTATTTCGCCGAGCCGCGCGGGTCCAAGCTGGCCTTTAGCGACGTGAAGGACGAATGGGCGGCGCAAGTCATTCTTCAAACCTGGCTCGATGAGAGCAATGTCTGAATCACCCCAAGGCACTGCCGGAACTTTGACCGTCCAAGAGCTGGATGTGGAGTCTTTGCTGACTCGCCTGGAGGCGGGGCTGCGGCAGGAAATCGCGCAGAGAGGCATCGACCACCCCGCGATGATCGGAATTCGAACCGGTGGGGCGTGGATCGCGGAGCGACTGGCTGCCCGTCTGGGCATCAAAGAACCGCTGGGACTATTGAACATTTCGTTCTACCGCGACGACTTTTCGCAGGTCGGCATTCAGCCGCGGGTCGGCCCTAGCACGCTTCCGTTTCGTGTCGAGGGGCGCGACATCCTATTGATCGATGACGTACTCCATACGGGACGCACGATCCGTGCTGCGCTGAACGAGATTTTCGATTACGGGAGACCGGCCCAAGTCGTACTGGGGGTGCTAATCGAGCGCAACGGCCGGCAGATTCCCATACAGGCGGATCGAATCGGACTGCGGATCGCACTGACGCCGAATCAGAGGATCAAGCTGACCGGTCCCAGGCCGCTGTGTCTCGTCGTTCATGAGGTGTGAGTTCCCATGTGCGCGGCCAATGCCACAACGCTGCAACTGGATTCCTCGGGCAACCTGCGGCATTTCCTTTCGATCGAGGGTTTGAGCCGCAGCTTGCTGGTCCGCATCATGGACACCGCCGAGTCGTTCACCAGCGTGACGCGGCAGGCTGTCAAAAAGGTCCCGTTGCTTCGGGGCAAGACGGTGGTCAACCTGTTTTTCGAAACCAGCACGCGCACCCGGACCACCTTCGAGTTGGCGGCCAAGCGACTGTCGGCGGATGTGCTGAATATCAACATTGCGACGTCCGCGACGGCGAAGGGCGAAAGCCTGCTGGACACGATTCGGAACATTGAAGCGATGCAGGTGGACATGTTCGTGGTGCGTCATGCCGAGAGCGGTGCCGCGCATTTCATTGCCGGCCAGGTCGCGCCGCACATCAGTGTGATCAACGCCGGCGATGGCCGACACGCGCACCCGACCCAGGCCATGCTCGATATGTTTACGATCCGCCGCATGAAAGGCGATTTCGCACCGCTGAAAGTCGCCCTGGTCGGCGACGTCCTGCATTCCCGTGTGGCCCGGTCCGAGATCTTGGCGCTGCGCACGTTGGGTGTCAGCGAGATCCGGGTGATCGGTCCGCGTACGCTGCTGCCGGTGCACCCGGAAACGCTGGGGGTGCGGGCCGTCAGCGACTTGGATCAGGGACTCGAAGGTGTGGATGTGATCATGATGCTGCGCTTGCAGAAGGAACGGATGAGCAGCGCATTCATTCCCAGCGAGCATGAGTATTTCGCTCGTTTCGGCTTGACCGAAACGCGTTTGGCGAAGGCGAAGCCCGATGCGATCGTGATGCATCCGGGGCCGATCAACCGCGGGGTAGAGATCGATTCGCGGGTGGCCGACGGACCTCACTCGGTCATTCTCCAGCAGGTGAACTTCGGGATCCCGGTCCGTATGGCCATTCTGTCGCTGGCCACACAAGCCGGCGCGTAGAGTCCCCTTTCCCACAGGTCAACCGTTGAATCACGAACGTATTCGCATTTCAGGGGGTCGCATCATCGATCCGGCTAATCAGATCGATCGGGACGGTCCGTTGTGTATTGCCGACGGCAGGATCGTCGCTGTGGGGTATCAACCGGATGATTTTGTGCCCGACCGCGATCTGGCGGTGCCCGGATGCATCGTCAGTCCTGGTTTTGTCGATCTTTGCGTCCGTGTCAGGGAACCGGGGCAGGAACACAAAGGGACCTTGGCCAGCGAGGGCGCGGCCGCTGCGGCGGGCGGAATCACCACGTTCTGCGTGCCGCCCGATACGATTCCGGTCATCGATACGCCCGCCGTGGCACGCCTGCTGAAGGAGCGTGGCCAGCGGGTGGCGAGGCTGCGCGTGTTGCCGATCGGCGCCCTGACCCGCGGGCTCAACGGCACGGATCTCAGTGAGATGAGTGCGTTGAAGGATGCCGGGTGCCCGGCGGTCGGCAATGCCTCAGTGCCTCTGGCCAGTAGCCTCGTGCTACGACGCGCATTCGAGTATTCGGTCAGCAGTGGTTTGCCGGTGATTCTTCGTCCCGAGGATCCAGCGCTGCGTGACCGCGGTTGTGCGCATGAGGGCTCGATTGCCACACGTTTGGGTTTACCCGGCATTCCGGAAGCGGCCGAAACGGTCGCAGTGGCGCAATCCCTGGCGCTGATCGAGCATACCGGCGTGCGCGCCCACTTCGGCCGGTTGAGCAGCGCTCGCGCAGCGCGGATGATTGCCGAGGCGCAGCAGCGCGGCTTGCCGGTCAGTGCTGACGTGGCGATTCATCAGCTGCACCTGACCGAGGAGGATGTGGACGGTTTCGATGCCTTGTGTCATGTGGAACCGCCACTGCGTACCGTGACCGATCGGGAGCGGTTGCGGTCGGCGCTGGCCGAAGGCGTCATCGGTGCCATCTGCTCGGATCATCAGCCGCATGATCTGGACGCGAAGCTCGATGTGTTCGCCGCCACGGAGCCCGGCATGGCTGCGCTGGAAACCTTGTTGCCTCTGACACTGCGTCTGGTCAACGAAGGCGTGTTGTCCCTCCCCGAAGCATTGGCCCGGCTTACGTGCGGCCCCGCAAGCATGTTAGGACTCCCGGCTGGCCGGCTCGACCCCGGCGCCCCGGCGGATCTCTGCATTTTCGATCCGAGAGCCTGCTGGAGGCTGGAAGACCCGAACTGGCGGAGCGCCGGCCGTAACACTCCATTTTGGGGGCAATCCATGATCGGGCGCGTCACTAGCACGCTGGTCGACGGCAAAGTGGTGTTCCAAGGATGATTTTGCGGTTTGTTTCTGCTGCATCACGGCGGGAAACGGCGCGGCATCCCGATGCGCAAAGTGGCTGCTGTTCCGACACGAGCGCGGACGAGGGAGGGAGATCCAGGGTTGCCGTGTCGGGAGCGCAACGAACTCGGACCATCATCCGGTCCATTCATGCCGCCGGACGGCGGCAAGAATCGAACGTTCAGGGTCTCGTGCGCCTCATCGCCGCTTACCGGCGGCGCTTCGTACCGCCGAGTAGCGAACCCAAGACCCCGCGCATCAGCTCCTTGCCGATCGAGTTGGCCATCGAGCGGGCGGCGGTCTTGGCGAAGGCCTCCAGCACCGTATCGGTGCGCCGACCGGACGTCGATGTGCGGGTTACGCGGGATTCCTCTCCCGCGGCGACCGCTTCCTGTGCGCGTGCCCGCAGAATCTCATAAGCCGATTCGCGATCGACGGCCTTTTCGTAAGTTCCGCTCAGAACGGAATTACGGATCACTGCGGCCCGCTCGGTGTCGGTTAGGGGCTCGAGGCGGCTGGCGGGAGGTAGCACCGACGCCCGCTGGACCATGGTTGGTTGTCCTTTCGCATCGAGAAAGGACACCAAGGCCTCGCCGACCCCTAGCTCGGAAATCACCGTTTCCGCGTTAAACGCAGGATTGGGGCGAAAAGTTTCGGCTGCAGCGCGCACTGCCTTCTGGTCTTTCGGCGTATAGGCGCGCAGGGCATGCTGTACGCGATTGCCGAGTTGACCGAGAACGTTGTCAGGAACGTCGACCGGATTCTGCGTGACAAAGTAGACGCCCACGCCTTTCGAGCGGATCAGCCGAACCACCTGCTCGATCTTACTCATCAGGGCCGGAGCCGCATCTTCGAACAGCAGATGGGCCTCATCGAAGAAAAAGACGAGTCTCGGCTGCTCGGGATCGCCCACCTCGGGCAGACGATCGAACAGCTCCGCGAGCAGCCAGAGCAGGAAGGTGGCATACAGCTTCGGTGCATGGATTAGGCGGTCGGCGGCCAGAATATTGATGCATCCCCGGCCATCGCCGGCCGTCTGCATCAAGTCTTCCAGGTCCAGGGCCGGTTCGCCGAAGAAGCTTTCGGCCCCCTGTTCCTCCAACACCAAGAGGCCCCGCTGGATTGCGCCGATGCTGGCCTTCGAGACATTGCCGTACTCGGTCTTGAACTCGTCGGCGTGATCACCGACATGCTGAACCAGCGCGCGTAGGTCCTTGAAATCCAGCAGCAACAGCCCGCGGTCATCGGCCACGCGGAATACCAGGTTCAGCAAGCCGCCTTGGGTTTCGTTCAGATTGAGCACCCGTGACAACAGCAGCGGCCCCATGTCGGAGATCGCCGTCCGCACCGGATGCCCGCGCTCACCGTAAAGATCCCAAAAGACGACCGGAAAACCGGCAAAGGCGAAGTCGTCCAGTTGAAGTTCACGGACGCGGCCGTCGATCTTCGGATTAGGCGTGCCCGGCAAGGCCAGACCGGAAAGATCCCCTTTAACGTCGGCCAGGACCACCGGCACGCCGATTCCGCTGAAGGCTTCCGCCAGGACGCGCAGGGTGATGGTTTTGCCGGTGCCGGTGGCACCAGTGATCAGGCCATGCCGGTTCGCCATGGCCGGCAGAACGCCGAACACATCGGCGCCTTTCGCGAGGGGGAGGAGTGTCGACATCGCTTTGGGTCCTTTCCGGTCGGAGAATCTAAAGTTCGATGATTCAGGGATGTTGCGGAGTGCTGCTGGCACCGTCGTCGGCGCGAACGGCTTTTCGGATTGCTATTTCAGCGCCAGTATTCCACAGAAGTTGTACCAGCGGAAAAAGGGTTCGCAGACCCGAAACCCTTGCCGCAGCAACAAGTCCTGATTTTCCGCGTAGTGGTAGGGGATCAGTACGTTTTCCAGGGATTCCCGTTTTTGTGCGATTTCCGTGTCGCTGTAGCCGTTACGCCGTTTGAAATCGTAGTAATACTCGATGAACAGCCGGTTGACCGTCGAGTTGGCGCCCAAGTCCTTCTCCACCAGAATCAGTGCCCCGCCTTCATTCAATCCGCGGACGATGTCGGCGACGACTGCCTCGCGGCGCAGCGGTCGGATGAACTGCAGGGTCAGGATCATCACGACTACTGAGGCATCCTTGATCAGAACGCCTCGCTCGAGATCGAGGCAGAGCAGTTCGATAGGCCGGGAACAGCCTTGGGCGGAGAGCTTTGCGCCGGCCCGCTGGAGCATGTCCGGCGAGGAGTCGATGCCGACGAACCGGATGTCAGCCGGCAGAGCACGATCGAGCGTCCGCAGCGTCGTGCCGGTCGAGCAGCCGAGGTCGTAGAGCGTTGTGCCGGCGGCTGCGATCGCGGCGGCCATTTCGGCGATCATCCGCTGGATCTCGCCGTAAAACGGGACCGATCGTTCCAGCATATCGTCGAACACACGGGCCGTTTGCGGCCCGAAGTCGAAGTCTTCGATCAACGAGCGTGGGTGTTTGAACAGCTCATCGGCGCTCATCGTGACGCGCTGAAGGTGAGGATTAGTGATCGGAATGTCGAAGGCACTTATACGTATTGATCAGCGCGTTGGTCGAGGAGTCATGAGACGACACCGGCGTGTCATCCTGCAGCTCGGCCAGAATGCTTCGAGCCAGTTGCTTGCCCAATTCCACGCCCATCTGGTCGAACGAGTTAATGTTCCAGACCGCACCTTGGGTAAAGATCTTGTGCTCGTAGAAGGCGATCAACGACCCCAGCGTGCTCGGCGTCAGCTGGCGATACAGGATCGTGTTGGTCGGTTTGTTGCCCGGAAACGTCTTGGCGGTCGCCAGCTGCTCTTCCCACTCGTCGGAGATGTTCTCGTCGGC
>JALORT010000408.1 GCA_025458755.1 Methylotetracoccus sp. | reverse complement strand
CTTCCTTGCCTCCTCAGGGGCAAGGCAATTCCATCACCTTTCAGCAGTTAACACAATTCCACCCGCTGAGCGGGTGGCTTCTTCCATGGCCGAAGAGCACACACTGACCCTGCAATAGATAGCCGAACGTATCGACAGACCACACTCCTTGCGGTTTCAAATCCGGCTCCACCTGCAGCGGCGAGGCCGGTTCGCGTAAGTCTGGATGATCGGCTTATCATCTCAGTGCTCGGAGCGGTGGACTCGCCGGATCACACGGCGGTGTAATGTGTATTTGCGGCGCCCGCCGGCGGCGGAGGCCCGCGCCCCCGCAGGGTCGGCCGTGAACGGCATTCCTGACGTGGACGCCGAGAAGGGCAGAGGGTGTGTTGTGCGCGGATGTGAAGTGGGCGGAAATGGCAGCGAAATTGACTGATCGTGAGTCGGACGACGCGTCGGATTTCTCTCTGGTGCGGAACGACCTGCTGTTCCGCCTGCAACGGCAACTCGGTCTGGCGCCGGCGGAGGGCTTGGGCACCGGGCGGCGGGCACTGTTCTGGGCGCTGCTGGCGTGGCTGCCGATCGCCGTTTGGGCGATGGCCACCGGACATCTTTTGGCGCGGGGCGGCGGCGAATCTCTGCTGCAGCATTTCGGGGTCAACGTGCGGTGTCTGGTAGCGATTCCGCTGTTCATCGCCGCGGAAGGCGTCAGCCACAGGTTGACGGTTTCGCTGATGCCTTACTTCGTAACTTCGGGCTTGGTGAGCGCGGCCGATGTTCCGCGCTTTCGCACGATACTCCGCGATCTGGCGCGCCTTCGCGACACCGTTTACCCGTGGGTAGTGATCCTGGCACTGGTGGTCGCCGTGGAAAGCGTGGCCATGTCGGTCGCTGATACGCACGAGCTGATCTGGGCCGGCCCGCCGGGGGACACTGCGGCTCTGGGGTTCGGCGGATGGTGGTACCTCTATGTCGCACGGTCGATTTTTCTGGTGCTGCTGCTGGCTTGGGTGTGGCGCGTGATTCTGTTGCTGATTTTGTTCTTGCGGATCTCCCGGCTCGATCTCAAGATCGTCCCCACGCATCCCGACGGCGCTGGAGGATTGCGATTCATCGAACGCTTCCCGAGAGCGTTCAGTCCGGTACTGCTCGGGATTTCCTCCGTGATGGCCGCGAAGTGGGCTCACGACGTGGTCTACCATGGCACCGATGTGCAGTCCCTCAGAGTCAACATGATCAGCCTCGCCGTCGTGCTGCTGGTGATTTTTTCGGCGCCGTACCTGATGTGGATCGGCAGGCTGCTGAGTGCAAAAAAGCAGGCACTGTTGGATTACGGTGCGTTGGTGGGCGATCACGGACGTCTGGTCAGACGGCGCTGGATCGAGAAGGGGGCCGTGGATGATGAAGCCATCCTGGCCGCGCCGGAACTGGGGCCGGTGGCCGATACCGTGGCGCTCTATGAAACCGTACAGAAGATGAGCATCGTGCCGCTGGGCAAAGCCGCGTTCCTGGCCCTGGCGGTGCCGATTGCGATTCCGATGCTGGCGGTGATCGCGATCCAGATTCCGCTCAAGGACATCTTATTGACGTTGCTGAAGACCTTGGCTTGACCGGCGAGCCTCACGGCGGCCCGAACAAGGCGCTGGTCTAACGGGCACGGCTGACCGCAGGCCGTGAAGCCTATTCCGGCCCGGACACGCCCATCGGCGACATTCGGGAACAGCGGCCAGCGGGGTCCCGCCATCGCAACAGTGTCGGTTGCGCCGGGCATCGTCAGAGCCTGCTCGGGGTGCCTCGCGGCAGATCGACCGTGAAACCGGCACGGAGTACTGTACTGGCGTAGGCATCTGTGCTGCGGGCCTGTGACTCTGGCATGCGCTCCACGCACGCGGTCGAAATTACGTCGCGTGGGCAAGAGACGACCTATCGCGCGAGCCTGGGGTCCAGACTGAAGCTCTGTGCTCGACCGATGACCAGTCGGGCAATATCCGCGTGCTGCGGATCGGCCAGATAGTTGTGCTCGCTGGGAATGATCACCGACGGTACTCGCAACAGCACGCGGTGTGATCTCGCTGCCCACTCGGCGCCGAGTCGCTGCGTCTCCTCCGGAATGCTCTCATCGCGCCAATGGGCCGGCAGGGCGCTGAGTTCCAAAGTGTCGATTTGGAGCCCCGCGGGGACTCTGACGGGAATGGCGGCAAAGTGCAGACGCCGGTCATCCATGGTCAGGTGGACCAGCAGTTCGAGGACCGCGAGCGACAGGGTTTCGCTCAGGTAAACCACGAGCAGGCCGATCGGGTTCCAGCGCCCGCCGTAACGCGCCGCGCCTTCGCCGCTGAAGGCAGCCGCGGCGTGTTGTTGCTTGATCAAACGCCACAGCGTCCGAGTCACCGTCAGCTCAGCACGCCGTGTTCGATGCGGCCGAGAAGGTTTTCCACTTCACGCGCACCGACTTCGGTGCGCATGACGTCCAGCGGCACCCGGAAACCGAGTCCGCGCTGCGGCTCACGAAGCCAGGTGTGAGCGCGGCCGGTATCTTCGAGGACCTGCTCGGCCAGGGCGACAATGCGCGCCAGACGATAGAGGCGGTCCCCCTGGAGCGGGGACAGCAGCGCTTTGGGTTGCTTGGCCAGGCGCTGCAGGGTTTTGGTGCTGACACCCAGGCATTCCGCCAGCTCTCCCTCGGTGAGAGCGAGGTGCTCCCGCACGTGTTCTGCGGTTGCGCGCGGCAGGCCGGCTTCGATCAGGTCGGCGAGGTCGAGCGGGCTGTGCACTATCTTGCCCAGTATTCGGGTTCCTCCCATCAATTCAGCGACGTTGGTTTGGCCCATGGCAGTTATCCAAAGATTTGTCGCTTAATGATAAGACAAGTGTCTCGGGGAGTTGAAAAAAGAATCGTGTGTAGGTGCGATGCGCACGCAAACCTCGTGGAATCAATACCGTGGAACGTGCGCACGGCACGCTATGAAGCATTGACAGTCTCTCAGCTTGTCTGCGGTCCATGATCTGCGCCGTGTGCCCGAAAACCGGAGGGGCCTGCGAGGCCGAAGCAGAGTCGGGCAGCGCGGCTCAGCGCGCGAGCACGCCGTCGCTGCATGCTGGTTGAGGTCGAAAGCTTTTGACGGACGCGTAGTCAACGGTAAGCTCTTCACCGACGGCA
>JALORT010000407.1 GCA_025458755.1 Methylotetracoccus sp. | reverse complement strand
GCGGGCGAGGCCGGCGGCTGAACGGTGTTCCACGTAAGTCTTCATATGGGCGGCCAGCACGGGTACCAGCAACAAACCGAACAGGAGGAACGCCGCGGTCGCCACGCGGTTGTCGCGGCGCAGGAAGCCGATCAGCGCGAGTGCTCCGCACGCGGCGAACAGCCTGGCCAGCCACACCAACGCACCGGCCAAACTGTCGAGATAACGCGCGGTACGGGGGGCCGCAGCGCGGAGGACTTCGGGGTCCACGAGCGGTATCAGGCAGAGTATGGCGGCTGGCAGTGCCAATAACGCGAAACAGAGCGCTGCACGCCGCATGGCCCCGGCATCGTTGGGCTGCTCCCACGCATGCACCACGACCCTCGCCACCAATACCCCGAGCGCAATAACAGCGGTCAGGATGTAGCCCGGCAACTTCGACTGAGACAGGGAGAAGAACACCACGACGACCAGTGCCCAGGCGACAAACAACCGGTCGACGGCACGCCAGGAGGTTCGGGACCGCCAGGCCCGCGCCATCGCCTCCGGCAGCAGCAGGCTCCACGGAAAGAAGCACAGACCGATCACCAGCGCGTAATAATAGAATGGTGCGGTGCGGCGGAACTCATTGGTGGTGAATCGCTGCAACGACTCCTTGATCAACCCGTAGTAAGGAAAATCGGGATGCTGCAGGCTGACGCCGACGAACCATGGGACGACGATCGCCAGAAAAACCAGGACGTTTCGCCATCCGAAAGCGTCGCGCCACCAGCCGCGCAGGCCGCTCCAGGTATGGAATACCGCCATGACTAGGCTCGGCACGATGAATCCGACCGGTCCTTTCACCACCGTGGCGATTCCGGCCAGCGCTGCACCGAGCACGTAGTAGCGGGTTCGCCTGCGGCCTTCCGCCTCGGCGGCACTGAAGCACGCCAGGATCGTGGCCGAAACAAAAAATCCCAACGTCATGTCGAAAATGACGAACCGGGAAAACGCGAAAAAAAGCGGGGTTGTCGCGATCACCAGGACTGCGGCGGCTGCCGTGACGGCGCCGTAGTGGCGGCGGCAGAATCCGTAAATCAGGCCGAGCGTCGCGAGCCCGAACAGGGCTGACGGCAGTCGGGCCGCCGCCTCGTTTTCGCCGAAGACCGCGAACGACAGCGCGACGGCCTTGAAAAAGAAAGCCGGTTTATCGAGGTAGGGCAGACCGTTGTAGGTGGGAATCAGCCAGTCGCCCGATGCCAACATTTCGCGGGCGATCTCGGCGTTGCGTCCCTCGTCGGGCTGCAGCAGCGGGTAGGACCCAAGCCCCCATAGCACCGTGAACAAACTCCCGAACAGCGCAGCCCACATCAGCGCCCTTGGCGGTATGAGCCGGTAGCGGGAACCGGTCGGAGGATTCGGGGCCAGGCGGAAGATAGGTTTGTCCTGCGGCGCTGCGAGAGGATTTTGTTGGCATAGTGACACAATCCGACGCTCCTGCCCAGACCGAGTGAGTGTGAGCCGTCCTGCGCTTTCCTGGCGACGGGATCTGCCGTTCAGCGACCGTTCAGCGACGGTTCCTTATGTTGTCCGCCCAGGCAGGCTGTGTTGACGGTTCTGCCGAACGCTTCGCCGATTCCCAGAGGAGTGATCCAACATGAAATGCAGCAACGCCTTGTTCATGCTCATCGCCACCGCCATGGTGGTGGCGGCACCGGTCGCCTATGCACACGGTTATCACAAACATTTTCGCGGACACGGGTACGATCATGCCCCGTATTACGGACCTCCGCCAGCGCGCTTTCGTCATCGTCCTCCGCGGCCGGCCTACTACGGTCCGCCGACGACGTACTTTCATCACCGCCCTCCACGGCCGGTCTACTCTGCTCCGCCGCCGCTGATTTACCAGCAGGTGCCGGTTTACCGCGACCGCTACTACCGGCCGCAGGGTCACGGTTCCGCGACGCTGCCGATCGTTGCCGGGGGAATTCTCGGCGGGATCGTGGGTAACGAGGCCGGATACGGCAATCCGGCCGCGATCATCGGCGGCTCGGTGTTAGGCTCGGTCTTGGGCCATGAGATCGCCCGTCGCTAGCGCGGGTCCGGGCGCAGTCACGCGCTTTCATGCCGGAACATGGCAAAATGAATCCGTGGAGGGGTCCGGGCGGAGCGGTTGTGCGCGTTCCGGGACCCACTCAATGCCGCCGTCCTTAACCTGTTGCAAGAATGTCTCATGCGCCTGCTGTTGATCGAGGACGAAATTGAGCTCTTGAACCAATTGCGTTCGGGTTTGCAAACCGCTGGGTTTGCCGTCGATTGCAGCGGAAATGGCGATGAGGGGTGGTATCTGGGTCGCGAGTATCCGTTCGATCTGGCCGTGGTCGATCTCGGCTTACCGGGGCTGTCAGGGATCGAGGTGATTCGTCGTTGGCGGAGCGGCGGGATCGGATTTCCGATACTGATTCTGACTGCTCGGGACCGCTGGCAAGACAAGGTGGAGGGATTGGATGCCGGGGCTGACGATTATGTGACCAAGCCTTTTCGGTTCGAGGAACTGTTGGCGCGGGTCAAGGCGCTGCTGCGTCGCTCGGTCGGCGTCGCCCGTTCCGTGGTGCAGTGCGGGCCCGTGAAGCTCGATATCGGTGCCCAGCGGGTGCATGTCGGGGCGCGGCCGGTAGACTTGACCGCGCAGGAATACAAGGTGCTGGAATACTTGATGCTCCACGGCGGTCAAGTGGTTTCCAAGACCACGCTGACCGAGCATGTCTACGATCAGGATTTCGATCTGGACAGCAACGTGATCGAGGTTTTCGTTGCCCGGCTGCGGAAGAAGCTCGATCCGGACAACCGCCTGAAGCCGATCGAGACGCTGCGCGGAAGGGGATACCGTTTTGGTCTGACTGCGGAATGAGTTATTCCCTGCAGGCGCGCGCGCTGCTGATCGCCAGTCTGGTGCTCGCGGCGTTCCTCGGCGGTACCGGCGTGGTCCTGGACAAGGCATTCCGGGACAGCGCCGAAGCCGCGATGCGCGACGGGCTCGAGGCCTATGCCGAGACGCTGCAGGCGGCCATCGAGAATCACCATCTCGACGGGCTCAAGGTTCTGCCTCAAAGCCTGATAGACAAACTGGCTCAACCCAACTCCGGCCTGTACGCGATCGTGACCCGCCGGAGTGACCATC
>JALORT010000406.1 GCA_025458755.1 Methylotetracoccus sp. | reverse complement strand
CCAAATCCCGCGTTTATGCGGCCGGTAGTGACACCACGGTGATTGGCGGGATTACCCGCGATGTGCCATTTGAGTTCCGCTCCTACTCCGGCAACTACGACGTGACGATCCCCGAACCCGAATCGCTGGCGCTGCTGGGCATCGGTCTCGTCGGCCTGTTCCTCGGCCGTCGCCGTCGGGTCTGAGCGAGCCTGAGATCTCACCGGCGCGCAAGCGCCGTGAGGTTCGAAGAGCAGAGCCCGCAAGGGCTCTGCTTGTGTCGAGCGTGACCAGTGTTCGGGGCGGCGGTGAAGCGTTGACTGTGAATTGCGGAGGTGGCCGTGGAGTTGGCCGTTTTGTTCGGCGTGTGTCTGCTGGTATCCGGTGTGGCGATCCGCCTGAGCGTTGCCCTTGCCGGCTATCTCGGAATCATGGATCACCCTGGCGGGCACAAGCAGCACGAGGCGAGCACGCCGTTTGTCGGCGGCTTCGGCTTGATGGCTGTTGTCGTCAGCGTTTCGCTGTTCGCAGATACGTTTCTTGCCGCGGTTACGCTTGCTCCCCTGAGCGGGATTCTTTTTGGCGCACTGGCTATCTTTCTCACCGGCCTGGTTGATGATATCTGGCGCCTTGGTTTCAAGCCCCGTTTCATCGTGCAGGCGCTGGTTGCGTTGTCGATGGTCTTCCTCGGCGGCGTCGAGCTCCGCTCGCTTGGTGAGCTGGTTCCGGGCGTGGCCGTCGATCTCGGCTGGCTGGCCATTCCTCTGACCGTTTTCGCAACCATCGGCCTGATCAATGCCGTCAACATGATCGATGGCATCGATGGCCTGTCAGGCACGGGGAGTCTGGTCAGTCTGGCGCTGACCGCCATCCTCGCCCATTTCGGCAGCAATAGCGTCTATGTCGTTTTCGTCGTTGCCCTGATGGGCGGCGTCGCAGGCTTCCTCTATTACAACCTGCGTTATCCGGGTAACCGCCGCGCGCGGGTTTTTCTTGGCGACAACGGCAGCACGTTGCTGGGCTTCCTCTTTGCCTGGTTGTTCATTGCCATGTCGCAGGGGGAGCAGGCGGTGATGACGCCGGTCACCGCGTTGTGGTTGTTCGCCCTGCCGCTGATGGATACGGTCGGCGTCATGCTCCGCCGTATCTGGTTTGGCGGGTCGCCGTTCCGTGCTGACCGCAACCATTTGCATCATCTCTTCGTCCGTGCCGGGTTCCGGGTTAGCGATGTCGTTTCTCTTGCCGCTGTGATGCAGGCTTTCTTTGGCCTGATCGGGGTCTGTGGTTTCCTGCTGGGTGTGCCAGAATATGTGATGTTCTGGCTGTTTATCGGCGTTTTCGCGGTGTACTTCCTGGTCATCCTGCAGCCCGCACGCCTGGTTCCCCGTCTGCGCCAGCTCAATCGCTGGCTGGGGCTGCCGTCGGTCCAGGTGCAGGGCATCTTTGTCGGCTATCTGCGCCGGGAGAAGTCTCCGGAGATTGTCGCGGTGATTTCGGCGGGGCTTGGCAGCACTTATGATTTCCAGCTGGGTGTGTACGAGATTGACCGGTCTGCGACCGACGGCCGCAACGTCTATTGCGTAGTGCACATTCACGCCGATGGCGACGAGCACCTGATTGGCAAGATCCAGCGTGATGCGCGGCGCATCAAGCGGCGTATCGCCGGGCAGCAAGGCCTTGAGGTGCGCCTTTTCATGGGTCGCAGCGGCACCAACTCTTTTGTCGATGCCGTCGAGCCCTTGCCTCGGGGTGGCAGCCGGGAGGCCGATCGTCGCGGCGTCCGGAGTACCTTGATCTACTCGATGGAGCGTGGCTACTGCCCGGTCGAGAACACTGTCCCGGGGTTTGAAGTCAGCATTCCACCCCCCTGCAAGTGAGTTGACCACATGTTCAGCAGGATTCTCACAGTTTGTACCGGCAACATTTGTCGCAGCCCGGCGGCAGAGTTTCTGCTGCGTCAGCGTATCGAAAAGGCCGGGAGGCGGGTGGAAGCGCGCTCCGCAGGCATCGGCGCGCTGGTCGATCATCCGGCGGAGGAAGCCACCTGTGCGATGATGAATGCTCGTGGTGTGGACCTCAGTACACATCGTGCCAGCCAGCTGACGCCAGAGCGTCTGCGCTGGGCTGAGCTCGTTCTGGTCATGGAAAAGCACCACCGGGAGGCGGTGCTGGCGATGGACCCGACGGCGCGTGGCAAGACCTTCCTGCTCGGACACTGGACAAGGACCGAGATTCCCGACCCGTATCGGCGAGGAGATGCAGCGCACGCCGAAGCGCTGCAGTTGATCGAGGCAGCGCTCGATCCGTGGGTCAGCAAGCTCTGCTGAGCGGGCTGATCTTTGCCCGGGTGTGAAATAAGGCACTGGTCCCGACGTTGACCGGCCCTATCCTTGCGTTCGGAATCGAAGGTTCCTCCAGCAGCACCAGCATCGCATGCTTCCGGCCGGACGAAGGTCGCCTGGTTGCGCACGGGGTTCGCCCAAGGCGCCTGGACGCGCGCCGCCGCAGGTATGCCAGGATGCCCTGAATCGGCTGATCAGGCCGACCACAGGCGCTGATGTCTTTGCGCGATGCGCCAGCCGGGGTAAACTGCGCGGCGCCCGTTGTCGAGAGGTTCTCGGCAGCAGCACTGAGGAAAAGATATGAGGAGTTCCGCATGAAGCTGTCCTTTGCCCGCACTGACGGGATCCGCCGCTGGCTGGTTTGTGTCGCCGCGAGCCTGTTGGCGGGTTGCACCCTCATTCCCGGCAACCAGAGTTACAGCAACCGTGAGGAGTCCGACGTCAGGCTGCCGGTGCAGCAGGGCGAGTTGCTCGCGCCCGCCAACATCAAGATCAAACCGATTACCGCCGAACTGATCATCGACATGTTTCAGGCGGCGCGGCCGCCGATTGGCGATGGCACCAGCTCCGCGAAGGTGGCGACGAAGGACAGTCCGCGTTTCATGGGTGACAACCCCGGGTCGGTGCCCGAATACCGGCTCGGTCCGGGCGACATCATCTCGATCATCGTCTGGGATCACCCCGAACTGACCATCCCGGCGGGCAGTTTCCGTACGGCCGAGCAGGCAGGTACCGTGGTTGCCGAGGACGGGACGATCTTCTATCCCTACGTCGGGGTGATCAAGGCCCAGGGCAAGACGACGCGCGAGCTACGGGCGATCCTGTCG
>JALORT010000405.1 GCA_025458755.1 Methylotetracoccus sp. | reverse complement strand
GAGGGGTTACGCGCTCAAGACGAGTTCGAACTTGCGAGCCGGGGAGGCGGCGCGCAGCAATTCCAGCCATGCGCGCTCGGCTTTGGGGTCGGTGTCTTCCGCCAACGTTCGCATGGCAGTAGCTTACACCCGCAGCCCGGGGTTTCGAGAATTATCCGGCGCGCTTGCGTGAGAGACAAAAGGAGGCGGGAGCGTGCGCCCGCGAGAGTCAGAGTTACGGCTTCAGCCGGTCGGGTGCGCCAACCGCCTGAAGGCGGAACTCTGACCCGCGGGACGCCTGGCCGAAACGCCTTCAGCCATTGGCACTGAGGATTATCCGTGAGTTGCGGTTTAAGCTTGCGGTTCCAAGCCAAGACCGCTGGACTTCCCGCATGGCCGAAGTCTATCACGCCCTCGGTTTGCACATGCATCAGCCGCCAGGGAATTTGGTGGCGCTGCACAATTCCGGCGAGCGCTGGGAGGCCCGGCAGATTCTCTGGTGCTACGACCGGGTCACGCGGATGCTGGATCAGCATTGGGACGTGGCGCGGTTGCACATGAGTTTCTCCGGCACGCTGCTCAAGCAACTCGAAGACCCCGGTGTGCGCGAGACTTTCGCCGACACGGTGGACATCGCGGATTTCATGCACCGCTATCGCTGCTCGAACATTGAATTCGTCGGCAGCGGGCTTTATCACCCGGTTTATCCGCTGATCCCGCCCGGCGATTGGGACGCGCAGACGGAATGGTGGCAGGGCTTGGGCCGGCATCTGCTCGGGCGCGAGAGCTTCGCCGGTTTCTGGCCGCCGGAGATGGGCTTCTGCATGGAGATGATCCCCATGCTGGCGCGCCACGGCTACCGCTACGTGCTGGTGGATTCGATGTACCTCAAGCCCAAGCGCGAGATGCGCTGGGAGGAGACGCGTTACCGGCCCTACCTGGCGCGCTACGGCGGCGCGGAGATTGTCGTCGTGCCGCGCGACCGCGAGTTGTCGAACGCGCAGCTCTCCGGCCTCGACCCTGGCTGGTTCCAGCACGAAGTCCTGGAACGCACGAAGTGGTGCGATTTCCCGGCGCTGGTCACGACCTGGACCGACGGCGAGAACGGCGGCTGGTTCCGCACCGCGCAGGTCGAGGGCGGGTTCTGGGGCTTCTTCTATCGCCCGATCCTGGATCGCTTCCGCGCCGGCACGCTGGGATTCACGCCGATTCACATTAGCGAATATCTCCGCCGGTTCCCGCCGACTGAGGAGGTCGAGGTGCATCGCGGCGCGTGGAACACGGAGCATCATTGGGGCGGCGACTTCACGCAATGGACCGGCTCGCTGCTCCAGCGGCGCGGCTTCGAGGAAATCGCCCGCGCGAGCGAATACTACCGGCGGGTGAAGCACGCTTTCGATGAACGTGGCGCGGCGGCGAGCGATCCCGAGGAGGTGCGCCAACTGATCATCCGCGCCTACGATCATTTGCTGACCGCCGAGACCAGTTGCAATTTCTACTGGGGCAGCCGGTGGGTGCATCGTTCGTTCGATGATCTGGAGCAGGTCTATCATCTGCTCGACACGGCGATGGCGAAATTGAGTGGTCGGACGAAGACGGGAGCGAATGCCAGCGCTATTGCCGCAACCTTGCCGGTCGGTTAGATTTCGCGCATGAACACAACTGCGGACCACTGGACCGAGGCGGAGACCGCCGAGGCGTTCCGGATTTGGGCCGACTACCAACGTCAGCATGATGTGTCGGCGCAGATGTTCAAGGCCGTCGGCATTGATACCGCGAGTGGCCGCGTTTGGTTCGGAGACTCTGCCAAAGACATCGTTCAGCGGCTGGATGCCGAGGGTATTTCTGCGCCACTCTTCTTCCTTCGCGTCGGTCAGGACTTCTACGCGCGCAAGGGAGGCCGGCGGTGATCACCGGGAGTGTCGTCACAGAGGGATCGCCGGTTATTCCGCTCCAGATCGGTGACCGGCAGTGGCGCGCGCTGGTGGACACCGGATTCAACGGGGACTTGGAATTGCCCGAGTCAATTCGGCCCCAGTTGAACGCCCGTTTCATCGGTTCTTTCCTTGCTTGCGTGTCTTGGCCGCAGAGGCGGCGTTGTTCCCGGTTCCGAACGTCTGCGCCTTCTGCCCGCGTACTTCGTCCTTGATCCGTTTCACGTGACCCCGCCCGAGGCCCTTGACCTCGCAGCCGAGTTCGAAGTAACGGCGGATGGCGCAGTCGTCGAGGATGCCGAAGCAGTCGACCACGGCCGCGGGCTTTCCCGCCATTTCCACCATCTCGTCGGGATCCAAGTTCCGGTAGGACTGATGGCGCACCGCAAGCACAACCGCATTGGCCCCGCGCAGAGCTTTGGCCAGATCCTTGTGCACGACGAGGTCCTTGAGGCGTTCCTGGTTTCGGAAGAACCGGGACCGGGAGTGGCCCGGCGCCGGGTAGGTGTCCTGTTTCTCCATTTCCCACCAGTGCTTCACATAGGGGTCGTGCACGATCACGTCGGCCCCCATTTCCGTGAGCTTGCGAACGAGGATTTCCGATCCGCTGTATCGCGTATCCCCCACGTCTTCCCGGTACGAGACACCGAGCACGGCGATTCGGGATGCGGCGACGATCCGACCCATGTTGCGCAGCGCGTCACGCACAAGCTCCGCGGCATGCAGCGCGCGGGTGTCATTGATGTCGATGGCCAGCGGGGTGATCTTGAAGATGTCGTCGTCGAACCCCATGAGGGTCTGGTAAGACCACACGCCGAGGCCGCCGTCTTTGGGGAGGCAGTATCCCCCGATGCCGGGCCCCGGGAAAATCATGTTGGAGTGGGTCGGCCGGACCTTGATCGCGTTGATGACCTTGATGAGGTCCACCCCGTTTCGCTCGGCAAAGAGGCTCCACTCGTTGAGGAAGGCGAGCAGAGTGGCCCGATATGAGTTCTCCACAATTTTGCAGGTCTCGCTCTCGATGGGGCGGTCCAGCACCGTCAAGGGGTACTTCGACACGTTGAGAACCTCCGAGAGGAACTTCATCACACGCCGGCGTGCCTCGTCATTGAGACCGCTGCAAACGCGCCAGAAGTCACGGATCGAGCAGACGTACTCCCGTCCGGGCATGACGCGCTCGAAGGAGTGGGCCAGAAGTGGTTCCTGGGCGATGCCGCGCTCCTCGAAGGCTTTCT
>JALORT010000404.1 GCA_025458755.1 Methylotetracoccus sp. | reverse complement strand
AATTCCCTTGCTGTTCCTGCACGGAGGGCCGGGATCGGGCTGCCGACCCGATCACCGCCGATTTTTCGATCCATCACGCTACCGAATCGTTCTGGTGGATCAACGCGGAGCGGGGCGGTCGCTGCCGCAGGGTGAGTTGCGCGAGAACACGACAGGGCATTTGCTGGATGATCTGGAATACATTCGCCGGCAGTTGGACATCGATCGGTGGGTGCTGTTCGGCGGTTCCTGGGGCGCAGCACTGGCGCTACTCTATGCACAAGCCCATCCAGAACGGGTATTGGGGATGATTCTGCGTGGCAGCTTCCTTGCGCGCCGTCAGGACGTGCAGTGGTTCGTCGAGACCGGGGCGCCGCGGATCTATCCCGAACAATGGTCGCAGTTGCTGGAAAGCCTGCCAGAGACGGAACGCCGAAAGCCGATCGCGGCGCTCGACCGGTTGCTGAACGGCCGGGACGAACTGGCGCAACGGCGCGCGGCGCGGGAGTGGACCCTTTGGAGTAACCGCGTCGCGTTGGCGGATGCGTTCGATCCGGACGGGCTGAGCGATCACATCCCGCTGTCGGCCTTGCACCAGGCCCGCATTGAAATCCGTTATGCTCGGCAGGGCTACTTCATCGAGGAAGGGCAAGTGCTGCGTGATTGCGATGCGCGGTTCGATGATATTCCCTTGGTGCTGGTTCACGGGCGCCGCGACCTGGTGTGTCCTGTCGAAGCAGCCTTTGCCTTGTCGCGGAAACTGCCGCATGCGGCTTTGCGAATTTTGCCCAACGCCGGACACCTCGCCGCCGGAGACGAGATGGTGGATGCCCTGGTGACCGCCACCGACCAGATGGCCGCGCTGCTTGGTTCCGCCCATTGAATGCGGAGCACGTGGTCTCAGTCGTCGGGTGCCGCGGTTTCGCCTTGATCGGGCTGTGATAAATAGGCTTGCAACTCGTCCGAACACGTCCTGATGAAGTTTCCCGATTTCCGCTGTGCGCGCCTGCTCGTCGCAGGCGATGTGATGTTGGACCGCTATTGGTTCGGCGGGACGTCCCGCATTTCGCCGGAAGCTCCGGTCCCGATTGTTCGTGTGGATGACCGCGAAGAGCGAACCGGCGGGGCCGGGAACGTCGCCGTAAACATCGCCCGGCTCGGTGCGCATGTGACTTTGCTGGGGTACTGCGGGCAGGACGAGGCGGGGGATTCGCTGATCGCACTGCTGGAGCGGGCGGGCGTTCGCTGCCGGCTGGAGCGCTTGCACCGGCAACCGACCATCACGAAGCTCCGGGTCATCAGCCGGCATCAGCAGTTGTTACGCCTGGATTTCGAGGAGTTGTTGAAGCCCGAGAGGCCCCGGGCGCTGCTGGAAACGTTCGAAGCGGAGTTGATCCGCGCCGATGTGGTCGTCTTGTCGGATTACGGGAAGGGGACACTCGGCCGGGTTCAGCAGTTGATCGCGGTGGCTCGCGGCGCCGGTAAACCGGTGATGGTGGATCCGAAGGGCATGGATTTCAGTCGCTACCGGCATGCCACCGCGATGACGCCCAATCTTGCTGAGTTCGAAGCGGTGGCAGGGCCGTGCCGCACCGAACTGGAACTGCGTGAAAAGGCCGAGGCGATGGTGACGGAGTTGGCGCTGCACGCCTTGCTGATCACGCGGGGGGAGCATGGCATGACGTTGTTCGAGAGTGGCAAGGAACCCGTTCATCTCGCCGCGCACGCCCAAGAGGTCTTCGACGTGACGGGCGCCGGTGATACGGTGCTGTCGACGTTGTCCGGCGCTGTGGCGGCGGGGCTCGGTTACACCGAAGCGACGATACTGGCGAACCTGGCGGCCGGTTTGGTCGTCGGGAAGCTGGGCACCGCGGCGGTCAGCGCCGAGGAGCTCCACGCGGCGCTCGCCAGCCGGCGCGCGGAACACCACGGGGTCGTATCTCTCGACACCCTGTCGGGTCTGGTGACTTTCGCCCGCCAGCGCGGCGAACGCATTGTCTTGACCAACGGCTGCTTCGATATCCTTCACCCCGGTCACATCAAGTACCTGCGCCAGGCGCGCGCGCTCGGCGACCGCCTGATCGTGTTGGTCAACAGTGATGACTCGGTGAAGCGGCTGAAAGGTCAGGGGCGTCCGATCAACGCGCTGGAGCACCGGATGGATATGCTCGCGGCTCTGGAATGTGTCGACTGGGTTGCACCGTTCCACGACGATACGCCGCGAGCAGCGATTTGCCGGCTACTGCCCGATGTTCTGGTCAAAGGCGGCGACTACCCCGACGTGACCGCGATTGCCGGCCACGACTGTGTACTAAAGCATGGCGGTGAGATCAAGATCTTGAACTTTGTCGAGGGGTTCTCGACCACCCGCTTGATCGCCGACATCAGGGGCGAGCAGGAGCGATGAACGAAACGGCCCGGTTCGGCGACAGCAGGATCGAATCGCTGAAGATCCCTCCCCATTCGGTACAGGCGGAACAGTCGGTATTGGGCGGCCTGATGCTGGACAATGAGACCTGGGACACGGTGGCAGACCGGGTCGGGGAGGGCGACTTCTATCGCAAGGATCACCGGCTGATTTTTCGTGCCATCGGGAAGCTGGCCGGGGACCAGAAACCATTCGACGCGGTGACGTTGTCGGAGTGGCTGGAACAAACGGGTGAACTCGATGCCGCCGGCGGGCTTGGATACCTGGCGCTGCTGGCGAAGGAAACGCCGAGTGCGGCCAACATCGCGGCTTATGCGGACATCGTTCGGGAGCGCTCGGTGTTGCGGCAGTTGATCCATATCGGTACTGAAATCGCGGATTCCGCCTATCAGCCGGCTGGTCGGGAGATGAAGCAGCTGCTCGAGGAGGCCGAGCAGAAGGTTTTCAAGATCGCCGACCAGCGTGCCCGCACCGGCGGCGGCTTCAAGCCGATCAAAACATTGTTGTCCACGGCAATCGACCGCATCGACACGCTGTTCCGGAGTGAGGGGCACCTGACCGGCGTCAGCACCGGATTCACCGATTTCGACGAAATGACTTCGGGTATGCAGGCTTCAGACCTGATCATCGTCGCCGGGCGGCCTTCGATGGGCAAGACCACGTTCGCGATGAACGTTGCCGAGCACGTCGCGATCAAGGAACGGGTGCCGGTGGCAGTATTCAGTATGGAAATGCCGGGCGA
>JALORT010000403.1 GCA_025458755.1 Methylotetracoccus sp. | reverse complement strand
ATGGTGTCGAACTGGACCGTGCGGGTGCGACCGAGGCGGGTCCAGCTGACGCTCACCTGGACGCGCCGCGAGCTGTTGAACCCCAGCGGGTCGCTGACCACCCAGCTGCGGTTGAAAATGCCGCCCGGGTTGCCATGGGCGTCGACCGGGTGGCCATCGCTGTATGTCGCGGGGGCCAGGCCCGTGATATCGACCGAACTCTTGAGGTCTTCTATGGTTTCAGCCGCCAGAAGGGTGGCCTGGGTGACAATGTTGCCCTTGGTGTTGTTGGCACTGGTCGAAACCACCAGTGTGCCGATCGCCAGAAACCCGACCGCGAAAACGGCCACAGCGATCATGATCTCCAGGAGCAGGTAGCCGCCGGGGTTGCCCGGCACGGGAGGCCGGAAGACTGCTGGGCGATCGCCTGTAGAGTCGTTCTCCATGGTCAGTTCCTCAGATCCACGCGACCCAGAAAGCTGATAACGATTTGCAGGGTCGCGCCCTTGCTGTTGGCGATGACGAGGGTGCCCGGGCTGGCAGTGCCTCGTGAGCCGAACGTCGCCCGGTCGCCATAGCTGTCGAGCGTGTAGGCCGAATTGCCCGTTGCGATCTGCACGCTGGGCGGGAGCGAATGGGACTTCACCAGCACGGGGTTTCCGTTTTCGTCGTTGTACGTCACCTGGTAGCGCCCGGCGGCCGGGTCGAACTGGACCGTGACATCGGTGTTCTCCCTGACGGCGCGCATGCGGGCGAGCTCGAAATCGTTACGGATTTCGTTTGCGGCCGCGCGCAACCGCATGCCGTGACGCCAGTCGATGAGCGAGGGAACCGCAACCGCGCCGGCAATCGCCAGAATGGCGATCACCGTCAGTAATTCTATCATGCTCATCCCGGAAGGCGCTGACGGCCTGAGGAGTTTCCCGGGGGCCGTTGTGATGCTCGGGGAATCCCGACGCTGGCCGTTTTCCCGGCCGCTTTTTGCCGGTTGGGGCCACATCTTGTGCGTGCGGAATATGGCGTTAACTAAATACGTAGGGATAGGCCAAATATGCTGCATGGAGTCGCGCCTTTTTCGTTTATGAGCGAATCCGCTTCCTGCATGCGCTGGTTCGGTGAAACAGGTTTTAGCAATATCCGTTCCAAATGCGTTTATATAATTTTAATCAATTTAATCAGAAATTTGCTATAAACTTGGACGTGCCGATCAGCGTTCGGCTTAAAATTTTTTTATAAGAAATTTTTTCCTGACCGTTTGGCAGAATGCCACGCCAGCCCCCGGCGATATGAAAGTAAACTCTTCAGCCCTGCTCACCGTCGAATGCCCCAGCGCGGATACAAAATATCCTTGACGGCGTTAAAAAAAATGCTATATTCCGCCACCAAATTTAGAACGAGACGTTTAGGGCAGGGGTAAAATCTCTGCCATTCTTTTTGGGGGGACGCGGTCGCGACCTCGGTTTTCCGTTTGGCCTTGTGATGCAGGGCCTTTTTTATTTGATCCACCGATCGCAAAGAAGCAAAACTGGATTGGCTATCAATTGCTAGCCAAGGAGAATTCCGGCGCCATGCGCAAGACCATGTGGCTTATCCTCGGCATCACCTGCGCGTTCAACATCGCACTGTGGTTTGTGTTCAATCAACCGGAAACCCCGGAAGCGCCGTGGTCCGGCGAGTTCAACTACGTCTCGTTCAGCCCTTATCGCGACGGGCAGGACCCGATCGAAAACCGGTTCCCGACACCCGAAGAGATCATGGACGATCTGGTGTTCCTCAAGGGGAAGACCAAGGGGGTGCGCACCTATTCGTCGCTGGACGGGATGGAAGCGATCCCGGGCATGGCGACGCGCCTGGGCCTGGAGGTCACCGCCGGGGCCTGGATCGACGGACGCTTCGAGCGCAACGAAGACGAGCTCCACAACCTGATTCTCAACGTCAACCGTTATCCCTCGACGATCAAACGCGTCATTGTCGGCAACGAGTCCATCTACCGCAACGACCTCTCGCCCCGTGAAGTCATCGGCTACCTGGACCGGGTGCGCGCAGCGGTCAAGGTGCCCGTGGGGACCGCCGAGCCGTGGCACGTCTTCATCAAGAACCCGGAACTCGTGGAGCACTCGGACTTCATCGCCATCCACGTTCTGCCCTACTGGGAGAAGGTTCCGTTTGCCGATTCGGTCGGCTGGGTGCTCGACCGCTACCGGCAGGTCCGCGAGGCGTTCCCCAACAAACCGGTGTTTCTCGCGGAGGTCGGGTGGCCCAGCAACGGAGAGAACTTCGGCAAGGCCAAGCCGAGCCGCGAGCACGAGGCCGCGTTCCTGCGGCGCTTCCTGAACATCGCAGACCAGCGCCGCCTCGACTACTGCGTCATGGAGGTGTTCGACCAGCCGTGGAAAAAGCCCCACGAGGGCGTGGTCGGAGCCTTCTGGGGGATCTACGACGTCAACCGCAACCCCAAGTTCTCGTTCACGGGGCCCATCCGCTCCGATGCCGCCATGTATTCGGCGGCGGCCGCCGTGTTGAGCGGCATTCTGATGGTGCTGCTCTACCTGCGGGCGCAACCTGCGCAGCCGTTCAGCGGGAGGCTCTTCTTCGCGCTGCTGCTCCAGACCACGGCCTCGGTGTTCGTGTGGGTGCTGGCCTCCCCCCTGTTCGGCGAGTTCCTGTTCTGGGAAACGTTTATATGGGCCCTGCTCCTGCCCATGCAGGCCGGGCTGCTGCTGATCATTCTGGTCAACGGCTTCGAGATGTCCGAGATGATCTGGCCCGAGGGACTGAGGCGCCGGTTCCGTCCGGTCGTGCCTCTGCCCGACCGCCGGCTGCCGCGCGTGTCCATCCATGTCCCGATCTGCAAGGAGCCGCCGGACATGGTGATCGGAACGCTGAACGGACTGGCGGCTCTCGATTACGCCGATTTCGAGGTGCTGGTCATTGACAACAACAACCCGCACCCGGAGCTCTGGCAGCCGGTGCAGGCGCACTGCGAGAGCCTCGGAACCCGCTTCCGGTTTTTCCACCTGGACCGGGTCGAAGGCTACAAGGCGGGTGCGTTGAACTTCGCTTTGCGCCAGACGGACCCGGTCGCGGACATCGTGGCCGTGGTCGACAGCGATTACCTCGTCAACCCCAACTGGCTGAAAATGATGGTGCCCCATTTCGAGCGGGCGGAGGTC
>JALORT010000402.1 GCA_025458755.1 Methylotetracoccus sp. | reverse complement strand
TTCTTCGCGCCGACGACCGATTTCCGGGTCAGTTTCTGGGAATCGCTCACGGCGGACCCGATGGCCGCTCCGGCGGACGCCGGCGGACGCCGCGAGCCGAGTTGCGTCGCCGCAAGGCTTGCTCTGTGGCGGGCCTCGCGGCCCCGGTGGGCCGCGCCTTTGCGGGACGCGTTGCAGGCCAGTGCGGCGATCGCCGCGGCAATGCGGCGGGCGACACAGGGCGATGGTGTTCGGAGAGTTACTGGAACGGCTCGTCCGTCGAATGAAGGGAGAATGCCTTCACTGTGGACGACAGTGCAGGAGGTTCCTGCCCGGCATCCTGCCCGCGATGCTCCGGTCGCGGACTATTACGCCGGGCACGGATGCCGAGACTGCGCCTGGTCGTTTACCCGGCGCCGCGGGCGCCGCTGTCGGCAGGCCCCGGAGAGTCGCTTACCCGTCGATGCGCCGCCCTGTACGAGCTGGGAGCCGGCTGAAGAACTGGACTGTGCCGCCTGCGGGGCCTGCTGCCGCGAGGCGTACCACGCGGTGGAGGTCGGGCCGCGGGAACCGGTAGTGCGGGCGCATCCAGCGCTGGTGACGCCGCGGGACGGCCGTTACAGGGTACGCCGCGATGGTGAGCGTTGTGCCGCCTTGATCGGCGGTACAACCCCGACCGAGCGTTACGCCTGCGCTATTTATCACGACCGCCCGCGCACCTGCCGTGACTTTGCGCGCGGCAGCACCCACTGCTTGGATGCGCGGCGGCGGGTCGGGTTGTCGCTTTGACATCAAAGTCCGTACGCGGGATCGGAACGCCATCCGCGACGAAGCCTCTGGCGCGTCGATCTCGCTCCGGAGGTCCAATTGATCCTGGAGCGTCAGCCAGCCGACGCGATGGCCTGCGATGAACCGATCAATCCGCATGGCCGCTGAACCTGGCAGCGGCGACCGCTGCGTTTCCTTTGTGCCGGAGCGCATTCAGAGTTTCCCGCCGGTGGGTGATGCCGGAGCCAGAATCCTTATCTTAGGCAGCATGCCGGGCAAGGCTTCTCTCGAGGCTCAGCAGTACTATGCGCATCCCCGCAACGCTTTCTGGCGGATTGTCGGTCAACTGCTCGGTTTCGCCTGGGATCTCCCGTACCCCCAGCGTCTGGAGTACCTGCGGTCGCGCGGGATCGCGTTATGGGATGTATTGCACTCCTGCACGCGCCGCAGCAGTCTCGATGCGGACATCGAGGAAGCGTCGATCCTGCCCAATGAAGTCGGCCCATTTCTCGATCAGCACGGCGCGATCGGGCGAGTGTATTTCAACGGCTCGAAGGCGGAGCAAGCATTTCGGCGTTACATCGCACCCACACTGTCGCCCCAGCGGGTGGATTTGCGTTGTTTCCGGCTGCCGTCGACTAGTCCGGCCCACGCGTCGCTGTCGTTCGAACAGAAGCTTGACGCCTGGCAGGTGCTGGTTCGCGGGGAGTGATCATGTTGGCGCCGGCCTCCGCGTGGATTTTGACCCAATTCGACACAGTCGAGGTGATGCCGCTTCGTGCGAAAGGCAACGTGCCCGCACGCCTCGTCTTGGAACAATGCGCCGGGAGAGCTGCTCAATCTCTTGCCGGAAGGCGCAATAGTGGCTGTTACACGAAACAGGGATGCGGGCGGCTGCGCCGCTGCCAGTCTGGTCCACGGCGGGCGAGCGAGCTGTGAGCCTTGGGTTTACACTTTGCTGTTCGCGACCGCCCAACGGCCTCGGACTGGAGTGTGACGTTTTCCGTATTGATCACCGAGGCCTGTGGCTTCACGTTACCGGGGAACCTCACGGTCGTCGCCATGCCGATCCATAACGCCGACATCGCCCGCATCTTCGATGAGATCGCCGATCTTTTGGAGATCGACGGCGCGAACGTGTTTCGGGTCAGAGCCTACCGCAACGCTGCGCGCATGTTGCAGGAACTAGGCCGCGACGTGAAAGCGATGCTGCAGCGGGGGGAGGACCTGACCGCACTGCCGGGGATTGGCGAGGATCTGGCCGGCAAGATTCGCGAAATCGTCGAGTCCGGTCGCTGCGGCGCTCTGGATAAGCTGCACCGACGGTTGCCGCCGGCGATCACGGAGCTGCTGAAAATTCCGGGGCTGGGACCGAAACGGGTGAAAACGCTGCACCAGGAGCTGGACATCCAAACCGTGGAGCAGTTGCAGCGCGCCGTGCGGGATCACCGGATCCGGGAGCTGCCGGGGTTCGGCGAAAAAACCGAAACCAAGATCGGCGAGGCTTTGACGGTCCACAGCGGCGGGACTGGGCGCTTCAAACTGGCCACGGCCGCCCAGTACGCCGAACCCTTGTCGGACTATCTTCGCCGTCTACCCGGGGTGCGGCAGGTCGTGGTGGCGGGCAGCTACCGCAGAGCCCGGGAGACAGTGGGCGATCTGGATCTGCTGGTGACGGCGACACCGGACAGCCCCGTCATGGAGCGCCTCATCGCTCATGATGAGGTCGCCGAGGTGCTGTCTCATGGCATGGTCCGGAGCAGTGTGGTGCTGCGTTGCCGGCTCCAGGTGGATGTGCGGGTCGTGGATCCGGAATGCTACGGTGCGGCCCTGCACTATTTCACCGGCAGCAAAGCGCACAACATCGCGGTGCGCCGCCTGGCGCAGGCTCGCGGGCTCAAAATCAACGAGTACGGCGTGTTCAAAGGCACGCGGCGCCTTGCCGGCGACACTGAGGAATCAGTGTTCCAGGCGGTGGGGCTGCCGTTCATCCCCCCTGAGTTGCGCGAAGACCGCGGCGAGATCGAGGCCGCCCGGTCGGGTCGGTTACCGCGACTGATCGAAAGGGACGAGCTGCGAGGCGATCTTCACGCTCACACGACAGCCACGGACGGCCATAACTCGCTTCGCGAAACGGCCGAGGCCGCAAAAGTGCTGGGCTTCGAATACCTGGCCATCACCGAGCATTCCCGCCGGCTGACTGTCGCCCATGGCCTCGATCCGGTACGCCTTGCCAAGCAGGTCGACGAGATCGATCGGCTCAACGAAGAGCTCGAAGGCATCACGCTGCTAAAGGGCATCGAGGTTGACATCCTGGAGGACGGGCGTCTGGATCTGCTGGTGACGGCGACACCGGACAGCCCCGTCATGGAGCGCCTCATCGCTCATGATGAGGTCGCCGAGGTG
>JALORT010000401.1 GCA_025458755.1 Methylotetracoccus sp. | reverse complement strand
GACCATTAACCGGTCTTGACCTTTTGAGCGTGTGGTTCCTTGGGTTTGGGTGGGCGGTTTGTGGCTAACGGACCGCAGACGTCATCGGCCCAGCCCGGCACCGTTCGCCGCGGCCAATCACCGCCGCAGGGGGGTGATGGAACGACTTCGGTATTCCGAGACAACGCTGAGATGCGAGACACTTGCCCGAGCCGGCACCATCGGATCGCGAGGATGGGGGTTGGGTGTCGGTGCAGCCGACAGACCCGTTACATGTGATGGCCGGTTGGGGCGGTGCGGGAGGAACATGGAGTAAGCTTTCCTCTGGGCACCCGCTTCACACTTGGCGTCGGCAGCTTTGTTGCTACTCGCGATGCTGGGCTATGTCTCTGCCTTGGTCCGATTCGCTGATGAGCCGACCGACAACGTTCGCGGACCCTACGGCATCCAAGTTCCGACGCCGTCTGCGAGCATCATCGAGGTGAGCTTGATGCCGCGAATGATGGCGGCCGGAGCGGGAAACACTTTGCTGCGCGATACGGTGTTTGCGGCGTTGATGATTCCGAAGAACGGTCTGGTCCACCTGGCACCACAGGGAGCAGTCGGTCAAGCTGTGCGGAGCCCCCCTCGTTCCCATTGTTGATCGTACCGCGTTCGCTGTGGGTTGTTGATCCCGCCGAACCACAGCCATTGGGTAGCCTGCCGACCGGTGAACGCCATGAGGCATGATGCTCTAGACACTACGCAGCCCGCGAGTTGACCTTACGGAAGCTCAACGCGGCTGGTTGACGACTGGATTGTGCGGCGGACTTTGACCTTGCCACGTTACCGTTCGCCCCGCCTTGGCCCCCGTGTTCAACAGTTTTGCGTCGGAATTCCGTCTTGCCCGCATGTCTCGGGGAACGCGATTCCGGCTGTTCCAGAGCTTCGGCTCCCTTGCTTCTGAAAGCTGTCCGAACGCCTTAAGTTACTCCTGGTTTGACCTTCCGGCTTGCCTTTGATTCTGCTGCCTCTGGACCCGGCTACGGCGACCTCGGTGGTGGGGGCGATGACTTTCCCGTCCAGATCCAGTTCGATCTGCAGCCGCTTCACGGCCGCCTTGGCTCCCTTCGCGGAATCATACGGTCCGGCGATCACCTGATGGCGTTCGCCTTTTGATTCGGTACGCGCAGGAATCTGTGGGCCTTGATGGTTGAGGAACGCCGCCAGTCGCGCGGCCATTGATGCGCTGACCGTTTCGTCGACCAGAACGAACCACCGGTCGGGTTCTGCGGCGGGCATGGCAGGTGCGCCGAAGAACCGTCTCGGATGCTCGAGTGGCTGAGCGCGTGTTAGAAAGGTATCGATGTCGGGCGCCTTCGCGGAGATAGGGGTTGCGATGCCGCGTGCCTCGGCGAGGACGCGATCGATTCGCGTCCAATCGAGGTGATGGCCCTGCTTGGCTTCGAGTTTCTTCAATTCGTTGCGCACCCGCTTTTGCAACGCTGTGGCGTTCAGTTCCTCCTGCGGCCGATGGGCCTGCAGATAGAGGAGTCCATCGCGCCAACCGACCAGGTAGGGTTGGTTGACGATCAGCACCGGTTCTCTTACCGGCACGGCCGGGAAAAGTTGCTCGATGTTTTCCGGGTAGAGACGGATACAACCGTTGCTGGCACGCCAACCAATGCTGTAGGGCTTGTTCGTCCCATGAATCAAGTAGGACGGCTTGCTCAAATAGAGCGCGAAATCCCCGAGCGGATTGTCCGGCCCCGGGGATACGGCGGCGGGCAGCGGGTCCCCTTTCCGCAAGTGATCGTTGCGGATGTTCTCGGTTGGATACCAGGTCGGATGCGCCTTTTTACGGACGATCGCCAATGGGCCGGTCGGCGTGGACCGGTCTTCCTTGCCAATACCGATGGGATGGGTTACGACTTCGGTGCCGCCCGCCGACGCGCGAAAATGGAACAGACGCATCGCGGCCAGGTTGATCACGATCCCTTTCCGCGGCGCACGCGGCAGTACGAACTGCGCCGGGATCAACGCGGAGCTCTCGCTTTTTGGCACCCAAGGATCGATACCCGGATTAGCCGCTGCGATATCCTCATAACCCAAGCCGTAGTGCCGCGCCACGTCGGAAAACGTATCGCCGTCTTGAAGTTGCAAGCTCAGCAGGGAGCCTGCTACGTCTTGATCCTTCGAGATCGAAAAGCGATGAGTCTCCGGCCGTAAGACGCGGTTTGGCGAGGCGGTTGGCGGTGCCGCGGACTCTTGTACCGCCGGGCGAAGCGCACACGCCTGGATACCGCAGCACAGCGCCAACAGGGTGGCCCGGCGCAGAGAGGTGAAAGTCTCGCCTCGCATCCTCGACCTTTCTTGGCTCCTGAACATGACGTGATGCAATTCCTTCAGTCTTGGGCACAGAGTCGGGCCATGGCCAGACCCGGCAACCTCTTCCCGCTGCTGTTCGGCATGTTCTTGCCATGCCGTCTGAGTCGAGCGGCGACGCCTTCGACGATCGTTCTTGTCATGCGCCGGAGCGCCGTCCAGTTCAGCGATCGGCGCGGTTGGCTCAGCGGCCCTATCGCACCAAGAATCTCCTTTTCAGCCTCCAGCCAGTCGACAAACTCGTCGCCGGGCACAAACCCCCGTTGTTCCGCCCGGAAATAGGCCGCCTCCGCAATCATCGCTTGCAGCGCCTGTGGCTGTAGCAGCGGCTGTGGATGCGGGGGCACATTCCGGATCAGCCCGAACTTCACCAGTTCGATCAGGTTCTGTCCGGGAACTTGGCGTAGCCCCAAGTTCACGGGTTCCTGCTCCGCATAGGTTCCGAACAGCCGGTCCCACAGGGAAAGCACCGCCCCATAGTTGCGGTCGTGCTCGGAGCGTTGCACCGAATGGTGGGTGCGGTGCAGATAAGGCACGACGATGACGCGACCCAACCAGCGTTCACCGTGGAACGTGAGGTTGGAGTGATGAAACATGACAAACAGCGTGATGACCGCCTCGTTGGCGAGCAAGACGGCGCTGTCGATCCCCACCAGCACGATGAAAGCGGCCTTCACCAGGGTCGTCAGCACAATCTCGCCGCCGTGCAGGCGAAATGCGGTGGATACATTCATGCAACGATCGCTATGGTGTACCTTGTGAAGCATCCACAGCGCGTCCACCTGGTGGTTGATCCGGTGCCAGCTATACAGG
>JALORT010000400.1 GCA_025458755.1 Methylotetracoccus sp. | reverse complement strand
TTTAGCGTCGGCCAGCGCTTCTGCTTCCACTCCCGGATCGCCACCTCGTCGCGCTGGCTGGCACGCCCCACCGGGCGCTGCGCCGAGAAGCCCAGATCGCGCAGCACCTGCCAGACATACGAGATGCTGAAGGCGTGGCCGAACTCGCGCTCGATCAGCGTCGCCACCCGCCGCAGCGTCCACAGCTCGGTCGGGAAGCCATTCACGACCGCACCCCGCAACAACAGCGTGCGCAGCTTGGCCCGCTGCTTGGTATCGAACACCCCCGGCCGACCCAAGGGCCGACGCCGCCACGCCTGCGGATCTTCCTCGAGCCGGCGTTGCCAGGTCATCGCGGTCTGGCGGCTGACCCCGCAGGCCCTTGCGACCTCGGCCTGTGACATGCCGCGCGCGAGCATCCGCATGCCGCGCCGCCGGCGGGTCTCCAGCTCTTTCAGGTCGCGTTTGTACCGTTTCGTCGCCATAGCGTTCTCCCGAGCATTGTCCAACTCGGATAACGCATTGGGTACCGAATCGGTAGTCAGCCATTTATCGGAATCTCAGTAGATGCGCTCGTTCTTGAAGCTGCTGAACCAGCTCTCGGTCGGGGCGCCGGCCCAGGAGTTGCCTTTGCGGCTCATCGAGCAGGTCATGTGGCAGGCCGTCAGGCGGTCCTGGAAGGGCCCGCCGGCGTACCGGCAGTGCCTTGACTACCCGTCAGAATCGGGGGAGAATTTGAGAGTTAGCGGTTGGATTTCCTATCGTTTTTGAACCTACCGACGATTTTTCGCGAGTATTGGACGATCGCATCCAACTTGCTTCGCACGTTACTGAACCGTCCGCTTCGAGATCATTGCCCCGAAAACCGCAAATTGAATCTTAATGAGCGTATCCCCATGAGTGATCCAATATCGACTTTTTTCGCGGCAGAACTGCCGGTGGCCAACCAACAACTGTCAACGTCCCTGCAGTTGAAAGGGGTCAGGATAGCGCTGTGCCTCTGCCTGGCTCTGGTGGGCACCGGCTGCGGCCTGCACCTGCCTACGAAGACGGACGATGTCGTCCCGACGTCCAACAAGATGCCCAGCCCGATGTTCAATGATGGCTATTCAGCAGACGCTGAGGCTCCGTTCGTTGTGGAGCCAAGAACGGCCATGGCCGGTGATTCCAAGCGGAGCGACTTCGGATCGGAGCGCGCATCGCGCAGGACGCGGGATATGGCGGACTGGGTTGTCAATTCAGGAGACAATCGCAACTTGCCGTTCGCAATCGTCGACAAGATCGATGCGAAGGTCTATGTATTTGGCGAGGACGGTAAGCTGAATGGGGCCGCTCCGGTGTTGCTTGGGATCGGGAAAGGCGATGACGTCGCCCCTGGCGTTGGAAGCATGCGGATGGGGCTTATCCCGCCCGAACATCGCACGACGCCGGCCGGTCGCTTCGAGGCAAGAATGGGGCGCAATGCCAAGGACAAGGAAATACTCTGGGTGGACTACGATAACGCCATCTCCATGCACCCGGTGGTTACGTCCAACCCTAAAGAACGTCGGCTAGAACGCTTGAATACGCCGACGCCGGATGATAACCGCATTTCATTCGGCTGCATCAACGTTCCAACGGACTTCTTCAAGAACGTGGTGCATAGCGCGTTTTCGGGTACATCTGGAATTGTATATGTATTGCCGGAAACGAAACGTTATGGAGAAACATGAGTTGCAACGAAGCCAATCGGACTCATGGTTAGGAAGATACGGCCGCCTCCGCGTAATGTCCGGGGACACTACCGGTCAGCACCTTCGACGGAACTGGGTAGCTGCCTTTAGCTGGCTCAGGCGCGGGGTTGCACAAGCGACCGCCTAACGCGCCTTGAACCGCTTACATACAAAAGCCCCCGGCGTCGCCGGGGGCTTTGTTTTCAGTTGGTCGCCGGAAGCTTTGTTTTCAGTTGCGATCCGGCTTTGGAGCCGGAGCCGGAGCCGCAGGGGCTGCCGCAGGGGCTTTCGCCGCGGGTGCCGGCTCATTCTTGGAGGCGCTGCTGCAACCCACGAGCGCCAGCACCACGGCAAAGGAACCGAGAAGGGCCATTGCGGATGATTTCTTCATTTGTCGTTACCTTGAGTTGGGGTTAGAAATTCACGCCTCTGAAAAGGCGACGATGCGGCCGATACCGGACCACCAGTATCACCCGCACAATGCCGCCAGCCTGTACGCCCCCTGACATCTCCTGTCTGGCTATCCAAAGTGGGCGTACAGGAATCATAAACCACATTTTCGGCGACCGGCACTCTCTCCTTAACGGTATCGGCACCGGCGGGCAGTGGTTGCAGCGACTCGGCAGTCGCCGCTGAGTGGCGTCACGGCGCCCGCATTCACCCCGACCATGGGTCCGTCGGCGCGGGTTTCGCCGGGGCACCGGTCCGCGGACCGCCACCACCGTGGCCGCGCCACTGGCGTCGCAGCCCCCGGGGCATCGTTCAGAAGTGCGCTCCGTCGAACAGCCCCAAAGCCGGAGCAGACGGTGCGAATCGGCCCCGTCGAGCGGCGAGCGGGCGCCGGCGCAAGGCCCGTGTTCTCGAACCGAGGGCGTGCGCGCCTGGCACTTACGGCACTGCCGTTGACGGCCGGGTCGACAACGCGTCCGCGACCTCGAGTCGCAGCCCGTAGGGCACCGGCTGGTTGATCGGCAGCGCGAACGGCTGCCACGTGCCGTTGCGCTGCACGAAGCCGGCGTAGGTACTGACGACCCCGCTCAGCGAAGTAGCGCAGCGCCAGCGCGCGCTCGCGCAGATTGATCCGCTCCGTGCCCGAAGGCAGGCGCTCGGCGAGCTGCCGGGCCAGCGGCGTGAGCGGCGTCTGGGGCTCGGCGCTGCGCACCCCGTCGCGCATGCGCACCACGTTGACCGTGTTGAAGTTGACCGCGAGCGCCGTGAGCGGCGCGTCATAGGGGTTGCGTGTGGACGAGCGCCCTGCAATCCCCCTGTGTCAGGATAGTTGTCGCCTCCAGTAGTTGTCCGAGATAAGGGGGCTGGAGGTGAGAAACGATGCAGTACGCCCAAGAGATCAGAGAGGCCGTGGTGCGCAGCGCGCTGTCCGGTGAGATGAGCCAGGAGGCGATTGCCAAGCGCTACGGGGTGAGTCGATCCTCCGTGCAGCAGTGGGCGCGAGCTGCCCGCCGAGAGGGAGGG
>JALORT010000399.1 GCA_025458755.1 Methylotetracoccus sp. | reverse complement strand
CAAATTCTCGGGAAACTTCGCGCGCGACATGAGCTACACCATCGGTTGGGCGCTGTTCGCTTTCGGGCTGCTGGTGGCGGGCATCGTGCGCAAGCTGCCCGCCGCGCGCTGGTCGGCCATCGGTTTGCTCGGCGTCACCATGCTCAAGCTGTTTTTCCACGACCTCGCCCAACTCGAGGCGCTCTATCGCATCGGGGCGTTCGTGGCAGTGGCGCTGATCGCCATCGGCGCTTCGTTGGCCTATCAACGGTTCTTTGCCGGTGCTCACAAACCTGACTCGACCGCGCCGGTCGAACCGACCCGGGAATGACCATGAATCACGCTTTGTTGCTGAGGAGGTGGTGGGATGGACGCCGCTCCGTGGTAGCGCAGAGTTGCACTCTGCTGTATCGCAGGTTTGCAACCTGCATGGCCGCACGCCAACCCGAGTGGCCTTCGAACCATCGCACGGTCTGCCGAATGCAATTCGGCGATACGGCAGAATTCAATTCTGCGCTACGAGCCGGGCGCAATTCTGGAGGTCATGGGGGCGATTCCTCAGTCCGGACGGCTTGTCTCAGTGCGCGCCCGGTCATTTTCGCCCTTCTGCTGTCGGGCGTTCTCCCTGCATCCGCTGCGTCGTTTGCCGAGTGGCAGCAGCAGCAGGACATCGAGGTCGGTGGGACTGGCCTGGTGCGGGTGAATCTTCCCGCTGAAACACTCGACGCGGCCCGGCCCGGACTGGAAGATCTGCGGTTGGTGGATCCCGCCGGCAACGACGTGCCCTGGCTGATTGAGCGCCCAATGCCGGCGCCGCCGACGGTTCATGCGGTCAGGTCATTCCGCAGTTCGCTGGAGGATCAAACGACCGTGCTGCTGATCGAGACCGGACTCGAGCGTCCCGTCACCGCGGTGCTGCTGCAATCGCCGGCGCGGGAGTTTCTGAAGGCGGCGCGCGTGCAGGGTTCGGTTGACGGACAGCGCTGGAGCGTCATTGCCGAGGGCGTTCCGATCTTTCGCCAGGCGGGCGGCGCGTCGGGATTGCAGGTGGAATTCACAGCCGGCCAGTGGCCGTGGTTGCGCGTGAGCGTTGACGATGCGCGCTCCGACCCCGTTCCGTTTACCGGCGCGAGCCTGCGCGCGGCGGCGCTGGAGGTGCCGCCTTCACTGCCCTTGGAGGTGGTCATCGCTGAGCGCAATGAGGGAGTGGACGAAACGCGCCTCACGCTGGCGCTTCCGGCAGCGAACCTCACGCTCGCCAGCCTTGAAGTCGAGACGGACGAACCACTCTTCACCCGCAACGTCACACTCGCCGCGCCCGAGGTGTCCGGTGACGGCCTCCGTGAGGAGACGATGGCCAGTGGAACAATCCTGCGGTTTGGCGGCAACGGACGGCCCGTCGTTATGCAGCGAACGCTGACGGTCGAGCGGCAGATCGCCGCCCGGGAGCTTGTGCTGCGGATCCACAATGGGGACAGCCCGCCGCTGGCGGTTACCGGTGTTCGGGCACTTCGCCGGCCCGTGCATCTGGTGTTCTTCGCCCGCGAAGCGGGCGCCTATTCGTTGTTCGTCGGTAATCCTCTTTGCGAGCTGCCGCGCTACGACATTGCCGCTTTGTCCAATCAGTTGCGGGCGGGGGGTGGTCAACTGCCGGAGGCCACCGTCGGCACGCTGAGGGATCATCCGGAATACCGCGCTCCGGAGGCGTTGCCGGGCCTTGCCACCATCGGCGCGCCGCTCGATGTGTCCAACTGGCGGCATCGCAAGCCGATTCGCATCGAGCGGGCAGGGGTGCAGACGCTGGAACTCGATCTCGAGGTGCTGGCCCGGGCGCAACGCCCATTTGGCGATCTTCGAATCATGCGCGACGACCATCAACTGCCCTTTCTCGTCGAACACACATCCATCACCCGGGCCATCGAGCCGGAGGTCGCGGTGGTGACCGATCCCAAACGCCCCACGGTCTCGCGCTGGTTGCTGACCCTGCCCCAGGCCAACCTGCCGGTGAACCGGCTGGTCTGCGATCCGGTCACCCCGATGTTCGAACGCCACGTACGCGTTTTCGAGCAGACCGTGGATTCGCATGGCATGCGGCGCACGCGCGAACTGGGTTCGGCCGCGTGGTCCCGCGCTCCCGGGCGTCCGGTCCGCACGCTGGAAATCGCGCTCTCGCAAGCACCCCAAACCGACACCCTGTTCCTCGAGACGGACAACGGCGATAATCTTCCGATCCAACTGAGCGAGTTCAAGCTGCTCCATCCGGTCACACGGCTGGTGTTCAAGGCGGAGCCCGGTGCCGCGCCTGCGCTCTACTACGGCAATCCCAACGTCACCGCACCCAGTTACGATCTGAGGCTGGTGGGGCGGCAACTGCTGGCTGCGCCCAAAGTGTCCGCAGCGCTCGGCGCACAGGAAGACCTGAAGACTGGTTCCTGGACGGAGGGCGCGCCGTTGACCGGCGTGCGCGGCCTGTTGTTCTGGGGCATGTTGGCGTTGGTGGTGATCGCACTGCTGGTCATCATCGCCCGGCTGCTGCCCAAGTCGGCGTCGGCCGACTCGAAAGAGTAGAAGGTGCTGCTTGGAACAATGGCCTGGCAGGGCGCATCCCCACGCCCCACTGTGGGGGAAGAGTCCGACTGATCGCTCAATTCTCTGTTGTTGGGCGATTGCGGTTCATTTGGATTTGTCGAGACCAAGTGTGACTCACGCCAAGAGCGCAAAGGACGCCAAGGGAGCTGAGATTATCGAGTTGGACCGGCGGTAGCCAGTTGTCTGCACCGGCTGTTCGCAGTTACGGCTTGTCGCCCCCCAGCCTGTGCTTCCAGTAGTCAGGATGTCTATGCCCGTGTGCCACCGCCGCTATCACGATGCGGTCACCTCGGATGAAATAAGCGATGAAGTAAGGGAAAACCGGACAGTTGACGCGGCGGTAACCACCCGGCCTCTCCCGCCAAAGTGACGGGTGCTTTGCAATCAGGTGGCAGACTTCCGAGATCTCCCCCCGAAACCTCATGCCGAGCCCTTCCTGTTTGCTCTCGTAGTACTCGGCCGCCTCATAAAGCTCAGACGACGCCTCGGGCAGAAACTCAAGCGTCATCGCCTCAAGCGGCCATCCAGCTCGGAGAACACCTCCGCGGCAGGAATCCCCTTCACATCACCCGCGTCGTAGCGCGCGATCCGATCCCGGATCGCCGAATCCCATGCAGAC
>JALORT010000398.1 GCA_025458755.1 Methylotetracoccus sp. | reverse complement strand
GGCCAACAGCCACATCAAGGCGGCCAAGAGCGCCTCGGCGCGGGACCAGTTCAATTCGCGCATCGCCAGCTACAATTTGGGACTGGCCCTCCTCAAACAGCGCTGCCCGGAGATGGCGGGGACGGTCACCTACCTTCGCGACGTGGATCCGACCAAGTTGGGCTGCGCGACCAGCGACATTTACCGCTGCCTGGCCAAGGTCCCCGCGAAGATGACTCGCAAGGATTTCCGCGAGCTCCTCTCGAAAGAGCACCGCGAGCTGCTCGACGTCAATTTCGCGACGCACGCGGATCCGCAAGTCTACCACCCTCGCGGCGTGCTGCTGTACGGCGTGGCCGAGATCCAGCGCAGCCGGATGTGCGTCGATCTGCTGCAGGAGGGCCAGATCGACACGTTCGGCCAGCTGATGAAAATCAGTCACGACGGGGATCGCGTCAGCTGTGCGGGAAGCGACGGCCGGTACGAGCCGGTGGAAGTTGACTGCAGCGACGAGTACTTGAACCGCTTGATCCTGGACTTGGCCAGCGAAGACCCGCAACGCGTGCTTCGCGCCCAGCTGTTCATGCAGACGGGCGCGTATGCGTGCAGCACACCAGAGATCGACGAAATGGTGGACATCGCCTGCTCGGTTCCCGGCGTCGCCGGAGCGCAGCTGGCCGGTGCCGGGCTGGGCGGGTGCATCATGATCCTGGCGCGCGAAGAAGCCGTCTCCGACGTACGCCGGACGCTCACCACGCGTTACTACCGCCGCCACGACTTGGAGCCGGCTGCGATTCCCTGCATCACCATCGAGGGTGCGGGCCTGGCGGAGTTCTGAAGATTTGGCGGCGGATGTCAGGAACGCTTTCTTCGCGGGGAACCTCGCCAGCCGGGGGAAGAAGCGTATAATGGACGCGAAAGGTAGGAACGTACCCGAGCGAAGACGATTTCGGAAAGGTGCTTTCGATGCCATCCTTCTTCCCCGGCATGGACCCGTTTATCGAGATGCAGGAATGGTCGGACTTTCACGCCACGTACATGACGGTGATTCGCGAACTGCTGGCGCCGCAGGTCAGGCCCCGCTATGTCGTGCGGGTCGAACGCCGCGTGTACCTGGAAGAACCCTTCGAGGAACCGGACCAAATCGTTCCGGATGTGGCGATCCTGGCACGTCCAGGATTTTCCCGATCGTCCTCGGGCACGGCGCTGCTGACTGAACCCTCGGCCGCGATCGCCCCGGTCGAGTGCCTGCTTCCGGAAGCCGAAGAGCATCACGAGTACTACTTGGTGCTGCGGGATCGGGAGACGCTCCGGATCGTCACGCTGATCGAACTGCTGTCGCCGACCAACAAGCGGGCCGGCAGCGAGGGACGGGAGCAGTATCTGGAAAAACGCGAGGAGATCCTGCAGAGCCGCACCAATCTCGTGGAACTGGATCTCTTGCGCGGCGGCCAGCGGCTGCCGATGCAGGCCGCGCTGCCCCCAGGCGACTATTACGCCCTGGTACGGCGGGGCTGGCGACGGCGCCGCGCGGCGGTCTACGCGTGGACGCTCCGGCAGTCCATGCCGCCGATTCCGGTCCCGCTGCAGAAGGAAGAACCCGAACCGACGCTGGATTTGCAGGCGGCTTTCAACCTGACCTTCGACCGGGCTGCGTATCAGGACTCCCTGGATTATTCGCAAGCGATCCAACCTCCGGCTGGTGCGGAGGACGCAGACTGGATCCGAGAATTGCTGACGGCCAGCCGTGATCGCCTCCGCAGGTAGAGATTTCCACGGCCTTCGTCCCCGCTCCGCCAACGCCTCCCGGAGCAAGTGCTCCATAAACTCAGACACCCGACGAATCAACCCGAGGGACCGTACCATGAAACAGTCAACCGTCGTTGCTCTCCTGACCCTGGTTTGGGGCGCTGGGCTTGGTCTTGCCCAAGAGAACGAGGCGAAATCGCCTGCACAAGAAAAGGCGGCAGAACGCCGTGAACCTTCGCCGGACCTCGACGCGATTCGCGCCGGGTCGGAAGCATTCGTGGTGGCCTTCAACAAGGCGGACGCCAAAGCGGTCGCAGCGCTGTGGACCGAGGACGGCCAATACAGCGACGACCTGGGACGTGTCTTCGCGGGCCGCAAGGCCATTGAAACTGTCTACGCGGAGTTCTTTGCCAAGAACCCCGGTGCTCAGATGCAGATCGTCGTCGATTCGTTGCGGTTGTTGAGCCCGGATGCGGCAATCGAGGACGGGCGGACCATGGTGGCCCTGAAACCCGACGGCAGTCCCGGCATCAGCGGCTACACGGCCGTTCATGTCAAAGTGGACGGAAAGTGGCTGATGGCGATGGTCCGCGATGCTCCGGGCAACGCTTCGTCGCCAAGCCAGCATGCCGCCGACCTCGAGTGGCTGGTCGGGACCTGGGTCGCGGAAGAGCATGGGGTCAAAACGGAATCGGTTTGTAGCTGGGTGGCCGGCAAGAGTTTTCTCGAGCGGAAGCATACAACCACTCGTCCCGATGGCACGACGGCGTCAGGGGTACAGCTGATCGGTTTCAATCCGCAGGGAGGCCACGTCCAGTCGTGGAGCTTCACTTCCGATGGCGGGCACGCGATCGGCGTGTGGGTGCCGATCGAGGGCGGCTGGCAAGCCAAGGTTTACGGAATTGCGGGCGACGGATCCTCGACCGCGACCGTGAATGTGCTGCGGCGTCTGGATGACAACGCCTACGTCTGGCAGTCCGTGCAGCGGTTCCTCGGGGAATCCGCTTTGCCGGATACCGACGAAATCGTCATCAAGCGTTCCCCGGCGGCCAAATGAACTTCGTCGCGTACTTTGTCGGCCAAGTTCGGCCTATAGGAATTTGTCATGGTGACCTTTCGCCTTAATCTTTCACTTAATCTTTCACTTAATCTCCCTCCGGCTCGAAGGCAGTGGGAAAGAGATTAGGTGAAAGATTAGGTGAAAGATTAGGGTTTCGGGTCCCGGCGCAGCCGGTTAAGTTCACAACAAAGCTCGCGACGAAGTTTGGTTTCGGCCGAAGGCCGCGTGCGCACGGCGGGCGCATCCGATGAACAAACACTCTAACGCGGAGACCTAATCATGGTACGGCGATTCCTGTTCTTCACGTTTTGCATCACGGTCTTGATGTTGCCTCCGGCCCGCTGCTGGGGTCGCGGCTTCGGTGGCGGCGGCGGTGGCGGTCGAGGGGGTGGCGGCTTCG